>NZ_JAJSLU010000014.1:0-117667 GCF_023063025.1 Pseudomonas sp. YL2
CAGCTTGCCATCCACCCCTCTCACCCCAGAGTTTATTCCCTTACTCAGACACAAGCGGGCTTGCTCGCGAAGAGGCCAGTTCAGACACCCTGGATGTAGAAACTAACTACCACTCTCGGAGCGGCGGCTACTCACCTCAGCCGGCACATCATCCCCGGCCATGCGCTTGCGGAACAAAGCCGCCCGCGCCAGCAGCAACGTAGTCACCGGCACGGTAATCGCCAGCAGAATCGGAATCAGCCACGCATGCATCACCGGCCCGGACTTGAGTGCCGAAAAGCAGATGATCGACGCCAGCGCCACACACCACGCGCCGATTGTCGAGGCCAGCGCCGGCGGGTGCATGCGTTGAAAATAATCCTTCATGCGCAGCAATCCGGTCGCGCCAATCAGCGCAAACACACCGCTGAGCACCAGCAGGATCGCCACCGGAATCTCCACCCACAGCGACAATTCAGCATTCATTCGATCACCTCGCCACGCAGCAGGAATTTCGCCAGGGCAAACGAGCCGACGAAGCCGAACAGCGCGATCAGCAGCGCTGCCTCGAAGTAAGTGTCACTGGAATAACGAATGCCCAGGGTCAGCATCATCAGCATGGCGACGATGTACAGGTAATCCAGAGCGAGTACCCGATCCTGTGCCGACGGCCCCTTGAACAGGCGAATCAAGGTCAGAACCATCGCCAGCGAGAACAGGAACAGCGTCAGCAGAATCGCGTTCGACAGCAACGGGCTCATTCGAAAATCTCCATCAACGGCTGCTCGTAGGCAGTCTTGAAGTGGTGGATGAAGTGCGCCTCGTCATCCAGATCCCAAACATGCAGCAGCAGAATGCTGCGATCCAGCGCCAGCTCCGACCACACGGTGCCCGGCACCACGGTGCAGATCATCGCCAGCGCCGCCAGACCGTTGGCGTCGCGCAGGTCCAGCGGCACTTTGACGAAGCGCGAGCGCGGCGGGCGGCGACCGGCGTTGATCACGCCCCAGGCGACGATCAGGTTGGAGAGGATCACGTCACGACCGACCATCACGAACAGGCGCAAAATCGTCAGCGGACGGCGGATGCGCACCTGTTTCGGGCGCAGCTTGCGCATCATCAATGGTGCGGCGAACCCGAGTATCGCGCCGAGCAGCAGGTTGCCCGGGCTGACAGACAGGTTCAGCGTCAGCCACAAAACCCACAACGCCAGGGACAGCAATGGTGCCGGAAATACGCGCTTCATGGCTGCACCTCCAGCATCGCCGCTTTGGCTTCAGGGCTGGGCACGGCGCGGGTGCCGAGCACCGCCATCACGTATTGCTGCGGGTTGTTCAGCGCGTCGGCGGTGGCCTCGGTGTAACGCAGCAGCGGTTCGGCCTTGAAGGTCAGCGCGATGCTCAGCCCCAGCAACAGGAAGATCGGTGCGCATTCAAGCTTGCGCAGCAGCGGCGAAGGGCGCTCCTCGGGCGTCCAGAAACGCTGGATGCCCATGCGCGCGAATGCCATCAACGAGGCCAGTCCGGAGAGGATCAGCAGCGCCAGCAACGCCCATGCAGCGTTCGAGATCGGCGCCTCGCCGCCCAGCCCCAGCGGATTGAGCAGCGCACCGATCAGGTTGAGCTTGCCGATGAACCCGGACAGCGGCGGCATGCCGATGATCAGCAGCGCGCAGGCGATGAAACTCAAGCCGAGAAACGCCATGGTCCACGGGATGACCTGACCGACTACGGCTTTTTGCTCGTCATCGAGGTTGATGCCCTTGGGCGGTTGCAGCGATTCCTGCGGACGCGGCAGCAACTCGCTTTCGTCCTCCAGCGGGATTTCGTTGGCCGAACGCGAACGCTCGATCAACTCCGCCAGCAGGAACAGCGCACTCAGTGCCAGGGTCGAGCTGACCAGATAGAACAGCGCTGCGCCGATCAGGTTTGGCTGGGCGAAACCCACCGCCGACAGCAGAATCCCGGCCGACACCAGAATGCTCAGGCTGGCCATGCGCTCCAGGCGTTGCGCGGCGAGAATCGCCAGCGCCGCGCAGGCGATGGTCGCCATGCCGCCGTAGATCAGCCAGTCGCCACCGAAGAACGCCGAGGCCCCGGCCTGACTGGAAAACAGCAGCGTCCACAGGCGCAGCAGGGTGTAGACGCCGACCTTGGTCATGATCGCGAACATCGCCGCCACCGGCGCACTGGCCGAGGAGTAGGCCGGCACCAGCCAGAAGTTCAGCGGCCACATGCCGGCCTTCGCCAGAAACGCCACCGCAAGAATCCCCGCGCCAGCATGCAGCAAGCCACGGTCGGCTTCCGGCACCAGCGGAATCTTCAGCGCCAGATCGGCCATGTTCAGAGTGCCGGTGACGCCATAGATCAGCGCCGCGCCAATCAGAAACAGCGACGAGGCCAGCAGGTTGATCGAGATGTAATGCAGGCCCGACGACACTCGCGCCCGACCCGAACCGTGCAGCAACAGACCATAAGAGGCCGCGAGCAGCACTTCGAAGAACACGAACAGGTTGAACAGGTCGGCGGTAAGGAAGGCGCCGTACAGGCCCATCAACTGAATCTGGAATAACGCGTGGAAGCTCGATCCCGCGCCGTCCCAGCGCGCCATGGCGAACAGCAGGGCGCTGACGCCGATGATCCCGGTCAGCACCAGCATCAAGGCCGACAGGCGATCAACCACCAGCACGATGCCGAACGGCGCCTGCCAGTTGCCCGGCAGATACACGCCGATGGAACCGGGCACGCCGGTGGTTTGCGTCCACTGCAGCAGCATCACCGAGATGAATAGGCCGACGAGGCTGGAGAACAGATTGATTTTCGCCTTCAGCGGCCGGTGCTTTTCGCCGAGCATCAACATGATGGCGGCGGTCAGCAGCGGAAGCAGGATCGGTGCGGCGATCAGGTGAGTCATCGCCATCATTCCTTGGGCTCCCGGCCGTCGACGTGGTCGGTGCCGGTCAGGCCCCGCGACGCCAGCAGCACCACCAGGAACAGCGCAGTCATGGCGAAGCTGATGACGATCGCCGTCAGCACCAGTGCCTGCGGCAGCGGATCGGTGTAGTGCAGCAAATCCTGTGTCACGCCGTCCTTGATCACCGGCTCTTTACCGATGAACAGGCTGCCCATGCTGAAGATGAACAGGTTGACCGCGTAGGACAGCAGGCACAGGCCCATGACCACCTGAAATGTCCGTGGCCGCAATACCAGCCAGACACCGGACGCGGCGAGCACGCCGATGGCGATTGCGATGACTTCTTCCATCAGACGGCTCCTTTGCTGGCGACGGACTTGGGCAGCGACGCGGTCTTGTGACCACGCACCGATTGGTGGGCGAGGGCGGTGAGGATCAGCAGCGTCGAGCCGACCACCACGGCGTACACGCCGATATCGAAGAACAGCGCGCTGGCGATATGGATCTCGCCCAGCAGCGGCAAGGCGAAATGCCAGGTGTGGGTGGTCAGGAACGGATAACCGACCGCCATCGCCCCGAGACCGGTGGCGGTGGCGAACAGCAGCCCGGTGCCCATCCAGCGCAGCGGTCGCAGGCTCATTTGCGCCTCGACCCACTGCGTCCCGGCGACCATGTATTGCAGGATGAACGCCACCGACATCACCAGTCCGGCGACGAAACCGCCGCCCGGCTGGTTGTGACCGCGCATGAACAGGTAGCACGACACCACCAGCGCGATCGGCAGCAACAGGCGCACCAGCACCGCCGGCACCATCATGAAACCGAGCGCGGTGTCGCTGGCGCTGCGCGGGTTGACCAGATCGGTGACCACGTCCGGCGCGAGCAGGCGTTGCTGGGCCGGCAGTTGCAGGCTTTCTTTCGGCGGGCGGAAGCGTCGCAGCAGGGCGAACACGGTCAGCGCCACGGCCACCAGCACGGTGATTTCACCGAGGGTATCGAAGCCGCGGAAGTCCACCAGCATCACGTTGACCACGTTGCTGCCACCACCCTCGGGCATGGCCCGGCTGAGGTAGAACGAGGAAATGTCGTTGGGCGTCTGCCGCGTCAGCATTGCGTAGGACAACAGCGCCATGCCGGCGCCGACGGCAATCGACAGCAGCAAGTCGCGCAAGCGCCGCACGCGGGCCTTGCGCAGGCTCGACGGCAGTGGCGAGACTTCTTCGATGCGTCGCGGCAGCCAGCGCAGGCCGAGCAGGATCAACACCGTGGTCACCACTTCCACCGCCAGTTGCGTCAGGGCCAGATCCGGCGCCGAGAACCAGACGAACGTCACGCAGGTCATCAACCCGCAGACGCTGACCATGGTCAGGGCGGCGAGACGGTGATACTTGGCCTGCCAGGCGGCGCCGAGGGCGCAGGCAATCGCCAGCAGCCACAGGGTGACGAACACGATGGAACCCGGAATCTTCGGCCGGTCACCCCAGCTCAGGCTGCTGTGCAACATCGGGATCAGGCCGGCGAGCACTGCCGCCAGGACCATCAGGAACAGTTGCATTTGCAGGCGGCGGGTGCCGAGTCGGCGTTCTACCCGACGGGCCATGCGCATCATCAGCACCAGACTGCGCTCGAACAGGCGCTTGCCGTTGAAGCGACCCACCAGTGGCGGGTATTTGAAGCGGCCACGCTTGAGCTGGTTGCGCAGCAGCAGATAGACCACGATGCCGCCGGACATGGCGATCAGGCTCATGATCATCGGCGCGTTCAGACCATGCCAGATCGCCAGGCTGTATTCCGGCAGCGTCCCGCCCACCACCGGCAGCGCGGCGGCTGCGAGCAGCGGGCCGACCACTTGCGCCGGGAAGATCCCGACGACCAGACAGGTGAACACCAGCAGCTCGACCGGCGCACGCATCCAGCGCGGCGGTTCGTGCGGGGTGTGTGGCAGATCGGTAGCGGTCGGGCCGAAGAACACGTCGACGGTAAAGCGCAGCGAGTAGGCGACGCTGAATGTACCGGCGATGGTCGCGACAATCGGCAACGCTGCTTCGACCCACGCGGTGGCGTTGATGAACACGGTTTCGGCGAAGAACATTTCTTTCGACAGGAAGCCGTTGAGCAGCGGTACGCCGGCCATCGACGCGCTGGCGACCATGGCCAATGTGGCGGTGAACGGAATCAGTTTGATCAGGCCGCTGAGTTTGCGGATGTCACGGGTGCCGCTTTCGTGGTCGATGATCCCGGCGGCCATGAACAGCGAAGCCTTGAAGGTCGCGTGGTTGAGAATGTGGAACACCGCGGCAACAGCTGCCAGCGGACTGTTCAGGCCCAGTAAAAGAGTAATCAGTCCGAGGTGGCTGATGGTCGAGTAGGCCAGCAGACCCTTGAGATCGTTCTGGAACATTGCGCAGTAGGCGCCGAGCAACAACGTACACGCACCGGCGCCGCTGACGATGTAAAACCATTCTTCACTGCCGGACAGCGACGGCCACAGGCGCGCAAGCAGGAACACCCCGGCCTTGACCATGGTCGCCGAGTGCAGATAAGCCGAAACCGGAGTGGGCGCCGCCATGGCGTGCGGTAGCCAGAAATGGAAGGGGAACTGGGCGCTTTTGCTTAGGGCGCCAATGAGGATGAGGGGAAGCAGGATAGGGTAGAGGGCATGTGCGCGAATCAGATCGCCGGCGGCCAGGACCTTGTCCAGGTCATAGCTGCCGACGACATGGCCGAGGATCATGACCCCCGCCAGCAGGCACAATCCTCCCGCACCGGTGACCATCAGCGCCATATAGGCGCCACGCCGCGCATCGGAGCGGTGAACAGGAACGAGAAGAGGCTGGTCAGCTCCCAGAAGAACACGATCTGGATCAGGTTGCCGGAGATCACCAGCCCGAGCATGGCGCCCATGAACGCCAGGAAAAAGGCGAAGAAGCGCGGCACCGGGTCGTCCGGCGACATGTAATAACGCGCATATAAAGAGACCAGAGCGCCGATGCCCAGCACCAGCAACGAGAACAACCAGGCGAAGCCGTCCATGCGCAGGACGAAATTCAAACCGAGGCTGGGCAGCCACATGAATTCTTCGCGGATCACCCCGCCGTGGGCGATTTGCGGATACAACAGCGCGACCTGCACGGTGCCGATCAAAGCGACCAGACCTGCCAACAGGGATTCGGTATTACGCGCGTTGTGTGGCAGCACCGCTGCCAGACAGCTGCCAATGAATGGCAGAAGCAGTAGAACTATCAGGGACATAGGCTTCTAATCTGCGGAAGTTTGTGAAGCATCATACGTGCCAGCTCCCTGATTACCAAACGCCAGGATGTCTCAGAATCCTACAAAGTAGTCTGAAAAATTTGGTTTGGCATTGTTTCAGGGGGAGGGATGTTGTGACGGATGGCCCTTTCGCGAGCAAGCCCGCTCCCACATTTGAAATACATTCCAATGTAGGAGCGGGCTTGCTCGCGAAGGCGATGGGTCAGGCACTAAAGATATCGCGGATTAACCTTGGGTCTCCCGCTCCAGCTCCGCGTCTTCTTCGACAACCTTACCCTTGGTCTTCAGCTCGCTGACAATCACCGCCGCCACAATCAACCCCGCACCCACCAGCGCAATCGCCGGCAAGCGCTCCCCGGCGATTCGCCCGACGATCCCGGCCCACACCGGCTCACCGGCATAGATCAACGTCGCCCGGGTCGGCGAAACGCTTTTCTGCGCCCAGTTCATCGCCACCTGAATCGCCGCACTCGCCGCGCCGAGTCCCAGCGCGGTCACCAGCAAGGTCCAGGAAAAATCCGGAAGCGCTTCACCGGTCGGCACCACCAGCAGGAACGACAGCACCGACGTCATCGCCAATTGCACCACGGTCACCCGGCGCACATCGACCTGACCGGCATAGGTGCTGATCAGAATGATCTCGGCAGCAATCGCGATGGCACTGATCAGGGTGGCAATCTCCCCTGGGCTAAAATTCAGCGAAGCGCCGGAAGGCCCGGACAGCAGCATCAAACCGGTAAACGCCAGCATGATGCCGATGCTCGGCATCAGCCCCGGGCGACGGCCCAGCACCAGCCATTGCAGCAACGGCACGAAGGGCACGTACAACGCGGTGATGAATGCCGACTGACTGCTCGGGATCGTTTGCAGACCAACCGTCTGCAAGCCGTAACCGAGCATGATCGCCACGCCGATGAACGATCCGGCCTTGAGCTCGAACAGGGTCAGTTCACGCAAGTGGCGCCAGGAGAACAGCGCAACAATGGCGGCCGCAGCGGCAAAGCGCAGGCCGACAAAGAACATCGGCCCACTGACGGTCATGGCGTGTTGCACCAGCAGGAACGTACCTCCCCAGACCATGGTGATCAGCACCAGCACGCACTCGGCTTTGCTGAAACGGGAGAAGCGAAGAGGCGTGGGGGAGCTGTTCACTGACGTCATGTCCTTGCGCACTATAAAAGGCAGGACGCACAATGCGCCCAACGTTGCGCAGTATACTGCCCAACCCCACCGAGTGAGCAATATAGTGCACAAAGATTCCAGCCAACGGGCGTCCGTCCTGCAACACGTCAGTCACAACGTCCGGCGCCTGCGCCACGCTGCCGACATGAGCCAGACCGCGCTGGCGGAAAAGTCCGGCGTCAGTCGGCGCATGCTGGTGGCGATCGAGGCCGGGGAAAAGAATGTCAGCCTGACCACCCTCGATCGCGTTGCCGACGCGCTCGACGTGGCCTTCAGCGACCTGATCCAGGCCCCCGACGCGCGCGACCCGAGCCGCATCAACGAAGTAGCATGGGCAGGCTCCATTCCCGGAAGCAAAGCGGTGCTGCTTTCCAAGGCCTCCGCCACCCGTGAAGTCGAGCAGTGGGAATGGTGTCTGCAACCGGGGGAGGTCTATCCGTCGCAACCGGACGCCGATGGCTGGAGCGAGCAGATTTATGTGTTCGAAGGTTGCCTGACGCTAACGGTTGGCGACGTGGCCAACACCATTTCCGCCGGTGAGTTTTTCATGTTTGCCAGCAACCAGCCCCATGGCTATCGCAATGACGGGCCGGTGGCGGTGCGCTTTGTGCGCAATGTGGTGATTTGAATGAGTCAGAACGCAGACATCCTGATCATCGGCGGTGGCCTCAGCGGCACGATGCTGGCCGTGCAATTGCTGCGACTGCCCGGCCAGCGTCGGATCCTGATCATCGAACCGCGCGCCGAACTCGGTCGCGGTGAAGCCTACAGCGCCGTCGAACTGGGCCACACGCTCAACGGCAATGCGGCGCGAATGAGTGTCGACCCCGATAACCCCGATGACCTGACTCAATGGCTGACCGCGCACATCGCTGCCGGTGGCTGGCCGGAATCTGCCGAGCAGAATGTGCCGATCAGTGAGCTGTTCCCGCCGCGCGGGCTGTTTGGCGTGTATGTGCAGCAGCGTCTGGCCGAGGCGCGCGTCGTTGGTGCGCAGCATGGTTCGACCGTCGAGCACGTTCGCGCTGAAGTCGTCGATCTGCAAACTGATGCGGATTCGGTGCAAATGAGCTTGAGCAATGGGCAGACTCTGCGCGGCGCCTATGCCGTGCTCGCTACGGGCATGTTCCCCGCCGCGCGCACGCCGCAGAAAGAGTCCAGCGGCCTGAACGCCGCAGCGCTTGATCCGTGGGATGTCGCCGCCATGCGTCAGCTCGATCCGCAGTCGACTGTGCTGATCATCGGCTCCGGCCTGACCATGGTCGATGCCGTGGTTTCGCTGGAACAAGCCGGGCATCGCGGGCCGATCGAAGTGTTTTCCCGTCACGGACTGTTGCCCCATGTGCGTCGGCAACCGCCGGCGTGGGTGGATTTTCTTGCCGAAGATCAGAGCATTCGCACACCTCGACAGTTGTTGCGCGAGCTGCGCCGGCATTGCCGCGAGGCGATCGCTCAGGGCATCGATTGGCAGGCGCCGCTGGACACGGTGCGGGCCCATATCGGACGGCTGTGGAGTCAGGCGACTGACGTGCAGCGTCGACAATTCGTACGCCATGTTCGGCCGTGGTGGGAGAGTCATCATCACCGGTCGCCGCCGCTGAGTGCAGCATTGGTTGAGCGCTTGCACAACGAAGGACGGTTGCGGATTCAGGCGGCGTCGTTCAAAGGGCTTGAGCCGATGACGGGCGAGGGTGTGAGCATTCGAATTCGGCGTCGCGGCGAGGCGCAAACCTGTGTGGTGCAAGGTGCAGCGCTGATCAATTCCAGTGGCATCGAGTACGACTGGCGCCGCGTCGCGCGCCCGCTGCCGCAGCAGTTGCTGGCGCGTGGGCTGGTGCGTCCGGGGCCGTTGGCGTTGGGGATTGCGGCGGCGGTGGACGGTGCGGTGCTGGACGCTGAAGGGCGGGCCGGCAGCCGATTGTTCGCGATGGGGCCACCGCTGCGCGGGATGTGGTGGGAGAGCACGGCGGTGACGGATGTGGCGTTGCAGGCCAAAGCATTGGCGGCGCGATTGGCGGGATAAGGTTGATGCTGCTCTCTCGCGAGCAGGCTCGTTCCCACAGGGGACTCCGCTTGGAAATACCCTGCGCCGCCACACACCAGAACCCGTGGGAGCGGGCTTGCTCGCGAAGAGGTCGTGTCAGTCAACATCAATGTTGCCTGACACACCGCTTTCGCGAGCAAGCCCGCTCCCACATTAGGGGGCCGGAAGAGTTACGCCACCACGCGATAGCACGGCACATACGCCGCGCCGCCCGGCAGTTTCATCCGGTGCTGGGCGACGAAGGCCTTGAGCAGCGCATCGAGCGGTTGCATGATCGCCGCGTCACCACGGATCTGGTACGGCCCGTGCTCTTCGATCAGGCGGATGCCCTTGTCCTTGACGTTGCCGGCGACGATCCCGGAGAACGCGCGGCGCAGGTTGGCGGCCAGTTCGTGGGGCGGCTGGTCGCGGTGCAGCTTGAGGTTGGCCATGTTCTCGTGGGTTGGATCGAACGGACGCTGGAAGCTTTCGTCGATCTTCAGCAGCCAGTTGAAGTGGAACGCGTCGTTGCGCTCGCGGCGGAACTGCTTCACCGCTTTGAGGCCGGCGGTCATCTGCCGCGCGACTTCGGCCGGGTCGTCGATGATGATCTCGTAGTGCTGCTTCGCCGCATCGCCGAGGGTGGCTGTGACGAACGCATCGAGTTGCTCCAGATACGGCGCGGCATGTTTCGGCCCGGTCAGGATCACCGGGAACGGCAGGCCTGCGTTGTCCGGGTGCATCAGGATGCCCAGCAGGTACAGGAACTCTTCGGCGGTGCCGGCGCCGCCCGGGAAGATGATGATGCCGTGGCCAACACGCACGAACGCTTCCAGACGTTTTTCGATGTCCGGCAGGATCACCAGCTCATTGACGATCGGGTTCGGCGCTTCGGCGGCGATGATCCCCGGCTCGGTCAGGCCGAGGTAGCGCCCGCCATGGATGCGCTGCTTGGCGTGGGCGATGGTCGCGCCCTTCATCGGGCCTTTCATCACGCCGGGGCCGCAACCGGTGCAGATGTCGAGGCTGCGCAGGCCCAGTTCGTGGCCGACTTTCTTGGTGTATTTGTATTCTTCGGTGTTGATCGAGTGACCGCCCCAGCACACGACGATTTTCGGCTCCACACCCGGACGCAGGGTGCGCGCGTTGCGCAGCAGGTGGAAGACGTAGTCGCTGATGCCTTGCGAGGTGCTGAGGTCGATGCGTTGGCTGTCGAGTTCGTTTTCGGTGTAGACGATGTCACGCAGGGCGCTGAACAGCATCTCGCGGGTGCTGGCGATCATTTCGCCGTCGACGAACGCGTCGGCCGGGGCGTTCAGCAGTTCGAGGCGCACGCCGCGATCCTGCTGGTGAATGCGGATTTCGAAGTCCTTGTAGGCTTCGAGGATGGTCTTGGCGTTGTCGACATGCGCGCCGGTATTGAGGATGGCCAGGGCGCACTGGCGGAAGAGGGTGTAGGTGCTGCCGGATCCGGCTTCGCTCAGTTGCTGAACTTCACGTTGAGAAAGGGTTTCCAGGCTGCCTTTCGGGCTGACCGAGGCATTGATTACGTGTCGTTGGGTCATGCAATGATCCTTAAAACGATGTCATCCCTGAACCAGGCGGATGGCATCCGAATAGTGTGTATCCATGAATGAAGATGGCACGATCTGCGCTGTACCGCCATGTCCCCGTTGGACGCTGAAAAGATGAAAAGGGCCCCCAGCATAGCTAAATCCCCGAGAGAGGCGATAATGCGCAGCGAGTTTTTTCCGTTGCCCTTTTATCGCTCAAGGAAGTCATGCCTGATGTTCGAGATCCAGCCGATGGACCCAGCAACGTTTCGCCAGCAGACGCGCCGCAGCACGTTGATCATTGCCGTGCTGTTCCTGGTGCTGGCGATGGTGCTTTCGACGGCGGCGGTGGCGCTGTTCGGCGAGCCTGGCGGGGATAACCTGCGGTTCAATGTCGGCGGGGTGTTCGTCGCGTTTCTGCTGACGGCGGCGCTGCTGCGCGGGCAGTTCTGGCAGCAGCCGTGGATGGCACCGGCGGTCTACAGCTGGCGGCTCAAACGCAGTCTGATGAGCGTGACCAACGTGATGCATCAGGTGACCGCTGCGGTGGAACAGAACGATCCGACCGCGATGAAGGTGCTGCGCTTCTATCATCTGGGGCTGACCCAGATGCACGAACTGGACGGTAACTCCAGCGATCATGCGCAGTTGCACCGGGAAGTCGAAGCGCACAAAGAGCGGATGCAGGCACTGGGTCTGGAGATCGACCAGAAGCGCCTGGATCCAGCCTGGCTGCAAACCTTGAAACCCGCCGCGCGTTAAAACGGAATACGGCTGGCGCGGCGCAGTTTCCACGCACGGGCCAGACGCCCGTAGACCAGCAGGTTGATCACCAGCACCACGCTGCCCAGCGCCAACTGGATCTGTGGCGTCAGACCTGCGGGGTAGATGATCGGCCAGATGTAGTGCTCGATGAAGCCGCCGGCGTATTCGGTCTGCCCGGCGGCGTGGCGCATCAGGTTTTCCCAGTAGGTCAACGGACAGGTCAGGTGCAACACCTCGACCGCCACGCCCCATGCAGCCGCCGGCAGATGCAGCCACATCAGGCGTGGCCACTTGAGCACCAGCAGCCCGCCGAACAGCACAAACAGAATGAATGACAGATGGAACAGCACCAGCCCGTCGGCTGCGATTCGGTACAGCATGTCGTCTCCCTGACGTGGTTGTGAAGGCCTCCATGGTACGCCGACAGCGACGCTGGGGCGCTGCGATTTAGCGCAAGTGCGCAAGATAGTTCAAGCCGCGAAGGGGCATTTGCTGGCAGAGTCTGCGACCGTTTCCTCGGTTGAAGAGCGTTATGTCTGACTCACTTATGCCGCGCCGTGCGTTTCTTCGCGGCGCTGCGGCGATCATGCCGTTATCACTGGCGACGGCGCCTTGGGGGCTGCTGGCCGGCTCCATGGCGATCGAAGCCAATCTCACGCCGTTACAGGGGCAGGGCCTGTCGAGCATCGTGTTTGCAGGGGCCGCGCAACTGGTGGCGATCGGTATGCTCAAGGGGGGTGCCGGGATTTTCTCGATCCTGCTGACCACGCTGCTGCTGACCTCGCAGCATTTGTTGTACGGGATGAGCATGCGCTCAGTGATTTCGCCGCTGCCCGGGCGCTGGCGCATCGGCCTGGGCTTTTTGCTCACCGATGAGCTGTTCGCCCTCACCAGTCAGCATGACCGTCAGCAGTTCAACCGCTGGTACGCCTTGGGCGTCGGCCTGACGTTCTATATCGCCTGGAACCTGTTCACCCTGGCCGGCATCGTGCTGGGCAGCAGCATTCCGGGGCTTGAACACTTGGGGCTGGATTTCTCGATTGCCGCCACTTTCATCGCATTGATCACCCCGGTGGTGCGTAACGTGCCGACCGTGGTGTGCGTGGCGGTGTCGCTGTTCTGCTCGGTGCTGTTCAGCTATTGGCAGTGGGGCTCGGCATTGGTGCTGTCGGGGCTGGCCGGGATGACCGCAGGGTTTGTCTGCAACAAGTTGTATCGGGGGCGTGCATGATGGTCTGGGCAGTGATTTTCGGCATGGGGATTCTGGTGTTCCTCAACCGTTACGTGTTTCTCGAACCGCGCCTGCCGCTGCGTTTGAGCAGCAACGCACGGCAGTTTCTCGGGTTTGCCGTACCGGGAATGCTCACGGCGATCTGCGGGCCGATCGTGTTCATGCCGGACAAACAGTTGAATCTGCAGTGGGATAATCCTTATTTACTGAGTTCGCTCGTAGCGATCGGGCTGGTGCTGTACACCCGCAATACCTTGCTCAGCATGCTCTTGAGCATGGCGTTTTTCTTTTTGCTGCGCTGGTGGTTGTAAGTTGCCGGGAAAAAACTGTTCTACGCTGGTTGGATGACTATTTTCGACAAGTCGAGGTGCACATGACGACCGAGCAAAAGCGTCCTGATGAAGACGAAGAAGTAGACGAGCCCAGCGAAGAAGAAATCGAGCGTGAGAAACGCAAGGAACAGACGTGGAAGCACGACGATGGCAAGGAACTTACCGGGCCTGATATGAAGCTCTGAGAGCAATCTGCAAAAAGCCCCGCAACAGCGGGGCTTTTTGTTGTTCAGAGGTCTTCCAGAGACGGGAAGTCCGGATGTGACGCCCGATAGCCCAGGGTCTTGTCGATCCATGCATTGAGCTCGTTGACCATCACCGGTGGGTGGCCGGGATAGCCTTCGAGAGTCGTGCGCAGGATGCGTTCGATGTCCGGCACTGAACGCAGGTTTCGGGTCTTGATGTAGTGGCCGATAAAACAGTCGAGTTGAAAGCGTTCTGTCATGGACAGATAGATACACTCCAGGCCGTTGGCCTGTTTGATTGCAAAATCGTCGCGCAACTTAGTTCTCTGCAAGGCTTGTTAAAGTTGTAGGGGATTCCTGGTTTTGCTGACTCTTTGGTCAACTGGTATGCCAAATGGAAATGCGGCGCGCATGCTATCCGTAGTGCATGTAAATGTATGTATGACGGTTGAAATGTCAGACAGGCGGTTAGTTCGCTCAAACGACTGTTTTTCTCGGGCTGTCTCAACAATGAAACACCAGCTGTAAAGATCTTGCGTCAACTACAAGGTAGACGCGTGAGAACGTGGATCTTTAAGCCACTTCTTCAATCAGCCCTGCACCCTGATTGCGTGAATTGCCGACTGCCTTGCCGACTTTGTGCCAGGCGAAGGCATCACTGGGTTCGCCTTCAAACAGGAGCATCTGTTCGGCGCGTTCAACAGGCGTGGCGCTGTCGAGCCACTCGGCAGCCATGTCAGCGCGAAAGACCACGGGTCTTCGATCATGGATATCGAGCAGGCCCCCGATGCTGTCGGCGGTGATGATCACGAATCCATCGTCGTCCCGACCATCGCTGCCGGGTGTCGGAAACTGTCCGATGGCCGCACAGAAAACCGGCCCGCGATCGGCACGACGGATCAGCCACGGCTGTCGGGTTTTATCCGGGCCGTCGACCCATTCGAACCAGTTGTCGATGGGCACGATCAGCCGATGACGCCAGATCGCCCGGAAGAACGGCCCGTGGGCGACTTTCTCCACGCGCGCGTTGATTGGCGCCGCGCGATCTTTGGCCCAGTGCGGGCGCCAGCCCCAGCGCAGGTTGTCGGCATACAGGCGTTGATCATGTTGATGGAGCACCGCGAGTGACGTGGTCGGCGCCGCGTTGTAGCGCTCCAGCGCAGCGTCGCCGACGTGATTGATCAGCGCATCGGGAATGCTAAGCACCGCGACGAAGTCGTGAATGCCGCGGTACTGCGAGAGTCTTCCGCACATGCGCCGAATCTCTGGGTGGACGCTTTCAGCATAGTTGGCTCTGGCCAATCAATCCTGCGCCTCCTGACCGGTGAAGGTGTCGCGCCACATCAGCCAGCGGCGTTCCAGCACTGCGAGCAAACCGTCGCTGAGTTTGCCGAGCAAGGCGAGCACGATAATCGCCGCCAGCACGATGTCCGGGCGCGAGGTTTCGCGGCCGTCGCTGAGCAGATAACCGAGGCCCTTGGTCGCGGCGATCAGCTCGGCGGCCACCAGAAACATCCACGCCAGACTCATGCCGCTGCGCAGTCCGGTGAACAGGCCGGGCAGAGCGGCGGGCAGCAGAATCCGCCGCACCAGTTGCCAGCGGCTGAAGCCATAGATGCGCCCGACCTCGACCAGTTTGCGATCGATGTTGCGAATCGCCGCGACCACGTTGACGTACACCGGAAAAAACGCGCCGATAGCGATCAGCACGATCTTCGAGGTTTCATCGATGCCCAGCCACAGCATCAACAGCGGCACCCAGGCCAGACTCGGAATCGAACGCAGCGCGGCGAATGTCGGTTCCAGATACGCCTCGGCCTCACGGCTCAGACCGACCCAGGCGGCGAACGCCAGCGCCAGGCTGGCGCCAATTGCAAAGCCGAGCAACACCCGCAGCAGGCTGGCGCCGATGTGTTTCCACAGTGCGCCTTCGGCGAGGTCGGTGAGGGTCAGGGCGATCTCGCTGGGCGCCGGCATTTGATAGGACGGAAGCCAGCCGAGACGCACGATGAACTCCAGGGCGACCACGATCAGCAGCGGCAGAGCCAGACCTTTCAGGCGCCGTCGCCATGTCGGATTGAGGGTTGAGGGACGAGGCCGCGACAAACTCCGGGGAGGCGCGGGCAATTCATTACTGCGAATGGTCATGCGGGGGCTCCGCTCACCGCTCATCCGCTTCAGACAGGGATGGGCGGTGAGTCTGGTCGGTTACTGGCGGGCGACGGCTTGCTGCACACCATTGTCGAGCAACTGATCGATGACTTGATCGACATTCACTCCACGCCGCACCAGTTCCTCGGAGACCAGAATCGGTGCTGCGGCTTTCGACGCTTGCACATCGTTGGCGGTCAGTTGTGGACTGCTCAGGTCGGTGCGCGACAACTGCAGTTTGGCCACGTCCAGCGGCAGACCGGACTCCTTGGCCAGCAACGCGGCGAACTCTTCGGGATTTTTCAGCGCCCATTCGCGCGCCTGCTCGTAGGCTTTGATCACCGTGTCGATGGTTTGCGGATGCTCCCTGGCGTACTGCTCGGTGACGCTGACCACGCCGTAGCTGTTGAATGCCGGGTTGCGATACAGCAGACGTGAACCGGCCTGCACCTGGCTGGCGGCCATGTGCGGATCGAGTCCGGCCCAGGCGTCGACATCGCCTTTTTCCAGCGCGGTGCGGCCGTCCGGATGTTGCAGGTGCACCAGTTCCACGTCGTCTTTCTTCAGTCCGGCCTGTTGCAGGCTGCGCAGGGTGAACAGGTACGGGTCGGTGCCTTTGGTGGCGGCGATTTTCTTGCCCTTGAGGTCGGCGAGGCTCTGGTACGGCGAATCCTTGCGCACTACCAGCGCGGTCCATTCGGCACGGCTGTAAACGTATACCGACTTGATCGGGCTGCCGTTGGCCCGGCTCAGCACTGCAGCGAGGCTGGCGCTGGAGGCGAAATCGACGCCACCGCTGTTCAGGTATTCCAGCGAACGGTTACTGCCCTGGCTCAGCACCCAACTGATTTTGGACTGTGGCAGGGCCTTTTCGAGAAAACCGAAATGTTTGAGCACCAGACTCACGGGTGAGTAGTAAGCGTAATCCAGATGGACTTCCGCAGGCGGCGCTTCGGCGGCTTCGGCCAGCGGTTGCAGGCTCAATGCCATGGCGCTGGCGACCAGCAGCGTTTTGAGGCGGGTAAACGGTAAGAACGATGTCATGGGGCGCTCCGGCGAAGGCACTGGTTGTTATGTCCAAAAATATATTTTTATCGGCTGCGTCCTGCATGAATGGAATATTGCAGGCTCTGTGCCATGTGCGTTTCGACCCATGTTTACGGGGTTTTCCCCGGTTTTAGCGCCTTTCAACTGTTGCATGGGAAACATTGTGGCAAGGCACTGTTGCGCAGCGGACAGTGAGCATTCCGAGCGCTGAGCTTATGCCTTAATCGAATTTAAAATCGGTTTATCAACAGCGTTATGGTCTATGCAAAATCCCGTCGCAGGACCTCCCCATGAAGCTCTCTCGTTTGCTCCGCAGCACACTGATGACCGCATTATTCACCGCACCGCTTGCCCACGCCGCCGAGCCGTTGGTCCTGCACGTCGGAGACCAGAATTACTACAACATCCGCGCTTCGGTCGAAGCCTCCGGCGTGTTGAAAGACGCGCCTTACAGCGTCGACTGGAAGCACTTCCAGGCCGCCGCGCCACTGGCCGAGGCGTTGCAGACCGGCTCGCTGGATCTGGGCTTTCTTGGCGATTCGGGTTTTCTGTTTCTCGCCGCCAAACAGGCGCCGGTGAAACTGATCGGTGTGTCGCGGCAGAACCCGGACACTATCGCCTTGCTGGTGCCGAAAGATTCGCCGGTGAAAACCATTGCGGATCTGAAGGGCAAGAAAGTCGCCTACTGGCCCGGCGCCTGGAGCCAGCAGCTGACCTTGCGCGCCCTGGAGCAGGGCGGTCTGCCGGAAAATTACGTCGACTTCGTCAAGTTGATGCCGATTGATGCGGCAGCGGCATTGCCACAGGGCAGCATCGACGCGTTCCCGGTGTGGGAACCGTACATCTCCCAGCAAATCGTGTTCTCCGGTGCGCGGCCGATTCTCACCGCGAAAAACCTGATGCCAGGCCTCAGCGCGATTGCCGCGTCAGCGCCGTCGATCAACAGCAAGCGTGCCGCGATTGCCGATTTTCTCGGGCGTTTGAAACAGGCGCGGGCCTGGGTCGACAGCCACACCGACGAATACGCGGACCTGTGGGCGAAGAAAGCCAATCTCGATCAGCAGGTTTCACGGCACTGGTTGCGTCAGGCGCACATGACTGTCGGGCCGGTGGATCAGCAGGCGGCGGTCGACCTGCAAGGCACCGCGGACTTCCTGTTCAAGGTCAAGGCACTGCCGGCGCCGCTGGCCACCGCCGGGGTTATCGATACCTCGTTTCAACAGGCTCTGGCTGACTGAGCGAGCGCCGGAACCAAAGCCTGTGTACCCTATCCAAACCTGTCTCGCGGAGCCGGGCGCAGGGATGGATCAGGGCGAGGGAGTTTTGCCAGTCGACAACAGGGCCGCAACGGTCAGGCGCAAGGCAAAACATGAAATACGCGTTCAATCTTCTCTGTGCAGCGGCCATCGCGCTTGGGCTGGCCGGCTGCATTGCCGCGCCGATCGAGATGACCGCGCAAACCGAAACCCGGCTCAAGGCCCAGGCCCCGGTGCGTTTTCTGCTGACCTTCGATGATGGCCCCAGCGCCTCGAGTTTCTGGAACCCTTCGGCGACCGTGCTCGATAGCCTCAAGGTCAACCCGGTGCAACCGGACATCAAAGCGGTGTTCTTCGTCCAGACCCGCGCGCCTCGCGCCGGTAACAGTGACATTGGTCGCGGCATCATGCGGCGCGAGCACGCCGAAGGGCACATCCTCGGATTCCACACCGCCACCCATTGGCACACCAATCATCGCTCGCTCGATCCGCAAGAACTGGAGCAGTCGTTGCGCAACGGCACGGCGGATATCGCCGCGATCACCGGAGCAGCACCGATCCTGCTGCGCCCGCCATTCTGGAATTACGACAAGCGCACCTTCGCCGCGTATCAGCAGCATGGCTTGCACGTGTTGTTGACCGATTTGAGCGCCAATGACGGCAAGATCTGGGGCTTCAACGCCAGTCCCCGACGTCGGGCGAATATGCTGCGCCAGCTATCGGAAGTCCGCGAGCGCATTGCCCTCGGCGAATTTCCGACTGTGGACGGGGTGATTCCAGTGGTGGTGACCTTTCATGACCTCAACCGCTACACCGCGCGGCATACCCGCGAATACCTGCAGATCCTGCTCGATAGTGCCGCCGCCACTGGCGTGAAACTGGCGGACAAACCGTTCTACGATGATCACGCGGCGCTGCAGAAAGCGGCGCTGGCGCGCACGGTTCAGCAGAGTTCGCAGCCGGTGCAGTTGCCGGGGATGTGGAACTGGATCTGGGATCATGACGCGCACTGAGGCCGCGATGGAAATGTGATCGGGTTGGCACTTGCTTGGGCGGCAGATTATTGATCGCTCATCTATGCTGAATCGGTCGACCGACTCATCGCCTGCGAGGCGTGCGCCCATGTTAGCCATTGCCGACATCTGCCGGATCGTCGAATCCGGCTTTCCGTCGCTTGAATGCGAATGCACACAAGTGGAGCAGGGGCTGCTGCGGATCAAGGTGTATGAGCCTGAGTCCGGGCGAGTCGAGTTGTTGCTCAATGGTGTGTCGCCGGAACATCTGGTGACGATCCGCGATCTGTCCAACTTCATTGGTGAGTTGCGCACGGAAATGAGCGCCGGGCGCCGGGCATTCGCCGGGTGATACCTTACAAGCGCCGTTGAAACGCCTGCACGATACGTAACGTCGCCTCGCTGGTGGGTAGATTCTGCACCGCGTCCAGCGGATGCCAGATACATTCGGTGATCTCGTTTTGCGGGCGCAACTGCTCAAGATCGAGCACCGACGCCTCGTAGACATGATGCTGGGTGCTGCCGCTGTGCAGTTCCATCAGATACAACATCTGCTCGGCATCCAGTGCCGTTTCTTCCTGCAGCTCGCGCGTCGCCGCCCCGGCTTTGGTTTCCCCAGGCTCGACCTTGCCGCCGGGCAATGTCCAACGGCAGCGGGGTTTGCGCACCAGGAGAACGTGTCGATCCTGCTCGCAAATAACGGTGGCGCGTACTTTCATCTGTTACCTGTTTACTGCGTGTCACATAAATGAAATAAAACTGCAATATTCGAGCCGGGCCCGGATTCAAAGGTTCCCTTGGGGTTTTGAGTGTTTGGCCTGGCTGAAAGTGCCAGAGCCTTGGCGCATCGCGATGGCGACACCCGGTCGGCACAACTGCGGCATCCGGGTGTAAGTTAAAAAGGCAGAGCTGACTCCACCGTCGGCAAAAAGGAGGTACCCATGAGCATTCCGGTCTTGAGCAAAATGCACATGAACGGCTACGACGTACTCAGCGTGAACAACGGCCCGTGGCGGGTTTGTACTCAAGGCGATCGGCTTGCGTCGTTCGGTAGCAGAGAGGAAGCGCTGGCCTATGCCGCTGCGTTGCCGGGTTACAGAAAACGCTCGGTGCGAGCGCGAAGTCACACTGCAAGTTGAAGCAAATGTAACGAAAGAGCCCCGGTGATTACCGGGGCTCTTGTTGAGGGCAGGGGGTGGTATCAGTGGACCTTGGTCCGGCTGATGGAGCGCGTTTTCACTTCCCTGGCATACAGCTGCAAGCGTTCTTCATCACTTTGCAGCACCTCGCAGGACCTGAGTACCGCCTGGGCATCCGCTTCATTGCCGCTCTTGCGCAGCTGTTCGGCGATGCGTTTGAGGTCGACCGCCGACCATCTCAGATCCGATGCAACGGCTTGCAGGTCGCGCTGAAGTTCGTGTTCGTATTCATTGAGCCGCATGATCACCTCCGGAACATTCTCGGTAGAACAGAGTAGTCGCATTTTTCTTCGATGATGCGCAGCTCGTCTGCCACCGGGCTGCATGCATGTAAATATTTGTCCAAATGCCCTTGTAGCGGGGCGTCGGGATGGATGTACAACCGGTTACACGTTACATTCGCTTTTTTCAGATCAGGGAAACACCATGCGGATATGGATCGGGAGTTTGGCGTTGGCATTGCTGGCGGGTTGCTCATTGCCAGCATCGCTGGTTCCGGGCGAGCCAAATCTCAGCAAAACCACCACCAAAGCGCCTAAAGACTATGCCGCGTGCTTGTTGCCGTTGTGGCAGCAGGACATTCCTAAGACCACGCAGACGTCCATTTCCAACGGCTACCGGATCAAGGCGCCGAGCCTCGTCACCGCCGACGAGATTCTCGACATCATCAAATACAAGGACGGCAGCCGCGTTTCCCTGTATCAGGGACCGCCATGGGCCAAGTCCGGGTCGTTGCGCAAATCGGTGCGTGACTGCCTGTAAAGCCCAGCCTCCGCTGCAAAAGCCAGCCCCACAAAAAGCAGAAACCGGATCAATGGTTTCTGCTTTTTTTTGCTTTGCGAAATGCGCTGTGACAGATCGGCACGAGGCGTATTCCAGTGTGCGCTAGGCTTCTGAGTGCCGCCCGGTAACCGGAGGGGCATGCCTTTCAAGGAGCCACGGATCATGGATGATCTGGTCAAAGAAGTTATTCCGTTGTTGCAGTATCTGATTCCCGGATTTGTTTCTACCTGGATTTTCTACACGCTCACTTCATTCAAACGGCCTGATACGTTTGGGCAGATTGTGCAGGCGTTGATCTTTACGTTTGTGATTCATGGGGTGGTGTTGGGGATCGGCGCTATTGGTCTATGGGTAGGCTCGAAAGGCTTTTCTGTAGGAAAGTGGGATGGCAAATCCCAGGCCGTGTGGGCGTTCATGGTCTCAATGGCGCTCGGCTTGTTGTCGTGTGCTCTGGCGTCGAATGACAAATTGCACAAATGGTTACGAAGTAAAAATGTAACGAATAAAAACTCATACCCCAGCGAGTGGTACAGCACCTTTGCCCGCCACAATCGCCTGGTAACGCTGCATTTGACGGATGAAAGGCGATTGTTCGGCTGGCCCGTCGAGTGGCCTTCCGGCCCGCTGGAGGGGCAGTTCATCATGCTGAATCCAGGCTGGCTGGGGGAGGATGGCGTGGCGTTGCCTTTTGGCGCCGAACTATTGGTGATAGATTCCTCGAAAGTCCAGTGGGTCGAATTCAGTTCTGTCGAAGAGGTTTCATCATGAGCGCAAAAGAGCCTACTCCCATGCCGCCCAGCGTCAGGCGCCTGTTTTATGGCCCGGATGGCAAGCTGCTGGCCAAGCCCCTCGTCAAGGGGCCGAGTGCGCCGCCACCGCTAAAGCGCCAGTACCGGGATTGACTGAACGCCGCTCATCGAGCGGCGTTTCGTTATGTTTTGCATTTGTGGGGGCTGCGGTCAGAGCGTATCCACCAACCAGTCCCTGAACGCTTTCAGTGACGGCAACGCCTCATTACGCGGCGGATACACCAGGTAGTAGCTGCGGCGGCTGGTGATCGGCTCCCCCAGTTGCAGCAGCTCGCCGTTAAGCAATTCATCCTCCACCAGAATCCGTGGCACCAGCCCCACGCCAATATTCGTCCGCACCGCCTGAATCAGGTGCGAGGTCATTTCAAAGCTCGGCCCGATGCGCATGCTGCGGTGGGGCAAACCATGATGCGTGAACCATTCCGCCCAGGCCTGGGCATTGCTGCTGACATTGAGCAGTAACTGCCCGGCGATGTGCTGTTCGGCTTCGTCGCGTTCGGCCAATGACAACTGCGCACTGGCAATCACCACCAGCTCTTCAGTGTGCAGGGGCAGGGCGCTCAGCCCCGGCCAATCCCCCGCACCGACGCAGATCGCCGCATCGATCTCGCTGGTGTCGAAGTCGATCGCTTCGATGCGCGAATGCAAGTGCACGGTCATGCCGGGATGTGCGGTGTAGAAGTCCTTGAGTCGCGGCAGCAGCCATTTCGAGCCGAAGGTCGGCAGCGTCGCCAGACGCAAACTATGAATGCCGGAACCGAACGCCATGGCCTGCAACGTCGCGCTGCGGATCTGCCCGAGGGCTTCGGCCAGTTCGCGCTGATACATGCGCCCGACATCGGTCAGCACCACTTGCCGGCCCTCGCGACTGAACAGGCGCATGCCGAGCATCTTTTCCAGAATCTGCACCTGACGGCTGACCGCGCTTTGCGTCAGCGACAGTTCGTGGGCAGCGCGGGTGTAGCTTTCATGGCGTGCGGCAGCCTCAAAGGCCAGCAACAACGACATGGAAGGGGTGAGGGTTCGCGGATTCATTCGTTTTAGTCATGGATTACGGGTCGATTTTACGTTTGTCTCGATAGCACCAAGCAATGAACATAAGCACCATGAGATGGCGGGAGCGTGACGCAATCATTCATTGCGCACAACTGTTCACCGCCACACGGCCCGATTTTGACCGAGATTTCCCGACCGATGATTGCCCAGCTGTCGCCCGCCACTGCATTGACCGCCGATTACCAGAAGTTCCTCAAAGCCCTGAAAGCCAGTGGTTTTCGTGGCGAGATCAGTGCCGATTACGCCAGTCGCGTGGTGCTCGCCACCGACAATTCGATCTATCAGCGTCTGCCGCAAGCGGCGGTGTTTCCGAAGGATGCCGAGGACGTGGCGCGGGTCGCGCGGCTGATTGCCGAGCCGGCCTATCAGCAAGTGGTGATCACTCCACGTGGCGGTGGCACCGGCACCAATGGCCAGTCGCTGACCGATGGCATCGTCGTCGACCTGTCGCGGCACATGAACCGCATTCTGGAAATCAACGTCGAAGAGCGCTGGGTGCGGGTGCAGGCCGGGGTGGTCAAGGATCAGCTCAACGCCGCGCTGAAATCATCCGGGCTGTTTTTCGCCCCGGAGCTGTCGACCTCCAACCGCGCCACCGTTGGCGGCATGATCAACACCGACGCCAGCGGGCAGGGCAGTTGCACCTACGGCAAGACCCGCGACCATGTGCTGGAACTCGACATGGTGCTGCGTGGCGGCGAACGCCTGCACGGCGCAGCGCTGGCGGAAGACGAACTGACAGCGCTGTGCGCCCGTGAAGATCGCGTAGGTGAAGTCTACCGCTGTGCACGGCAGATCATTGACGAGCAGGGCGAGCTGATCAAACAGCGTTTCCCCGATCTCAACCGCTGCCTGACCGGCTACGACCTGGCGCACCTGCGCGAGGCCGACAACCGCTTCAACCTCAACAGCGTGCTGTGCGGCGCCGAAGGCTCGCTGGGCTTTGTGGTTGAGGCGAAGCTCAACGTACTGCCGATCCCCAAACACACGATGCTGGTGAACATTCGCTACGCCGGGTTCATGGATGCGTTGCGCGATGCCCGGGCGCTGATGGCGCTCAAGCCGCTGTCGATTGAAACCGTGGATTCCAAGGTGTTGCTGCTGGCGATGCAGGACATCGTCTGGCACGGCGTCGCCGAATACTTCCCGGCAAGTGCCGAGCGCCCGACACTGGGGATCAACCTGGTGGAGTTCTGCGGTGATGATCCCGAGGACCTGCGACACCGGGTCGAAGCCTTCCTCGAACACTTGAGCAGCGACACCACGGTCGAACGCCTCGGCCATACCCTGGCGGTCGGTCAGGCGGCGGTGAACAAGGTTTATGGCATGCGCAAACGCGCAGTCGGCCTGCTCGGCAACGTTGCCGGCGAAGCGCGGCCGCAGCCGTTTGTCGAAGACACCGCAGTGCCGCCGCAGCACCTGGCCGAGTACATCGCCGAACTGCGCGAACTGCTCGACAGCCACGGTTTGCAGTACGGCATGTTCGGCCACGTTGATGCCGGTGTGTTGCACGTACGGCCGATTCTCGACATGAAGGATCCGCAGCAAGCGGCGCTGGTGCGCCCGGTGTCCGACGGCGTCGCGGCGCTGACCCAGCGCTACGGCGGCCTGTTGTGGGGTGAACACGGCAAAGGCCTGCGCTCGGAATACGCGCCGGCGTTTTTCGGTGAGCTGTACCCGGCGTTGCAAGCGTTGAAAGCCGCGTTCGACCCGTTCAACCAGTTCAACCCGGGCAAGATCGCCACCCCGGCCAATACCGGTGCGGCGTTGCTGAAAATCGACGAAGTGACCCTGCGCGGCGAACTCGATCGGCAGATCGACGAAAAGGTCTGGCAAAGCTACGGCGCGGCCATGCACTGCAACGGCAACGGCGCCTGCTACAACTTCGATCCCGACGACGCCATGTGCCCATCGTGGAAAGCCACCCGCGAGCGTGCGCAATCGCCCAAGGGTCGCGCATCGCTGATCCGCGAATGGCTGCGTTTGCAGGGCGAGGCAGGGGTGGATGTGCTGTCGGAGGCGATCCGTCGTCCGGCATTTTTCCGCAACCTGTGGACACGCTGGCGCAACAGCCGCGCGCAGGATGCAGACTTTTCCCATGAGGTGTATGACGCCATGGCCGGTTGCCTGGCGTGCAAATCCTGCGCGGGACAGTGCCCGGTCAAGGTCAACGTGCCGGAATTCCGTTCGCGTTTCCTTGAGCTGTATCACAGCCGTTATCTGCGCCCGGCGCGGGATTATCTGATTGCCTCGCTGGAGTACAGCATTCCGTACATGGCGCGGATTCCGGCGCTGTACAACGGTTTGATGGGCGCAACCTTTGTGCGCAAACAGTTGGAGCGTCTTGGCGGCATGGTCGATGTGCCGTTGCTCAGTCGCTTTGATTTCCACGCTGCGCTGCGCCGGTGGAAGGTGCAGCCGGCGACGGTTTCAACGCTGTCGGCGCTGACCCCCGCCCAGCGCGAGCGCAGTGTGGTGTTGGTGCAGGACGCCTTCACTCGTTACTTCGAGGCGCCGCTGCTGGCGGATCTGCTGGAGTTGATTTCACGACTTGGCTATCAGGTGTATCTGGCACCCTTCAGTGCCAATGGCAAGCCGCTGCATGTGCAGGGTTTCCTGTCAGCGTTCAACCGCGCGGCGTTGCGCAATGCGCAGCAACTTCGTGAGCTGGCGGACGTTGGCGTACCGCTGCTGGGACTGGATCCGGCGATGACGCTGGTCTATCGCCAGGAATACCTGAAAGTGCCAGGCATGAACCAATGCCCGGAAGTCGCGCTGGTACAGGAATGGCTGCTCGAGGTGATGCCGGAGCAGGCCGCTGCCGATGCGGCCCGGTCATTCCGTCTGCTGGCACACTGCACCGAGAAAACCAACGCGCCGGCCGCCACTCGCCAGTGGGAGCAAGTGTTCGAGCGAGCCGGATTGAAACTGGCGACGCAGGCCACCGGCTGCTGCGGCATGTCCGGCACCTACGGCCATGAAGCGCGCAACCGCGAAACCTCGGCGGTGATCTACGAGCAATCGTGGGCGCGGCAGGTCGAAGCCCCGGCGGATCAGGGCGAAGCACTGGCCACCGGCTATTCGTGCCGCAGTCAGGTCAAGCGCCAGTCGGATCGGGCGCTGCGCCATCCGTTGCAGGTGCTGCTTGAGGTGGTGCGTCGCTGAGCGGTTCGTCGTCCGGGGCATTGTCCCAGATCAGCCGTGGGTCGAAACTCATCGCCGAGAGCATGGTGAACACCACCACCATGCCGAAAAACAGGATGCCCGGGCGTGGTTCGATATCGCCCAGCGCCTGGAACTTCACCAGCGCCGCGACCAGTGCGACCACCAGCACGTCGAGCATCGACCAGTAGCCGATCAGCTCGACGAAACGGTACAGCTTCGAACGCTCACGGCGCGCCCAGTCGCTGCCCCGCTGCACGGTGATCAGCAGCAGCGACAGGGCGACGAATTTGATCCCCGGCACCGCGATGCTGGCGATGAAAATGATCAGTGCGATGTCCCACGCGCCGCCCTCCCAGAACTCCAGCACGCCGCTCATGATCGTGCTGTCGGCGCCGTTGCCGAGCATCACCGTGTTCATCACCGGCAGTAGATTGGCCGGCACGTAAAACGCCAACGCGGCGAACAGATAGGCCCAGGTGCGCGTCAGGGAGTTGGTCTTGCGCCGATGCAGCGGCGCATCGCAGCGCGGGCACTGGTGCGGCTCGTCGGTCATGTCACAGGCCAGCCCACAGCTGTGGCACAGGCACAGATTCAGTTCGCTGGCGGTCGCGGGTCGCTTCATAGAATGTCCCACAGATCACGAATGTCGCGGCCGGCAATGCGGATCATCATCAGGCTCAGCACCGCCAAAGCGAACAGGCCGATACCCGGCAGCACATCGAGCAGCCCGGCCAGTTTGAACACCGCCACCATCGCCCCCAGCAGACACACTTCGAGCATGCTCCAAGGGCGCAGGGTTTCCAGCCAGCGCATGCACAGCTTGAAGCCCGGCGCCCGGCGCGATGACAGGGCGAAGCTCAGCACCCAGATCAGCAGCACCAGTTGAAACGCCGGGGCGATGATGATCGAAATCGCCGCGACCATCGCCATGAAGGTGATCGGCCCCTGACTTAGCGCCAGCACTGAATCCCACAGCGTCGCGCTGTTCTTCAGGCCCTTCATGCTGATGCTCATCACCGGATAGAAATTGGCGAACAGCCACAGCATCGCCGCAGTGAAACTCAGGGCCAGCCGCTGCTCGACGGTCAAACCGTTGTAGCGCTGCAGCACGCCGCCGCACCGCACACAGAGGGTTTTCTGGTGTTTGCCGAGCACGACTTTTTCGTACACGCAGTCGCAATGCTCGCAGATGATCAGGTGTTCGGTTGAGGTCATGGGCAACGCTCGACATCAGGCGCAAAGCGCAGGGGGCGCCTGATCACTATAGAAGCCTGACGTGATTGGGCAAATGTCGTTTGGGTTGGGAATCGACATTTTAATGTTATAGAGTAACTCGAATTTTTGGCGGGGTGTGCGGTTGCGATCCCCTGATTCATTTGCTCGTTGGCGAAATCTCCATGACGATTGTGTGTACCCGTTCCAACCCGCTGCCGACCGGCCGCTTGCTGTCCATTGATGCGTTACGCGGTCTGGTGATCCTGTTCATGCTGCTGGATCACGTGCGCGAGACGTTTTTGTTGCATCGTCAGGTGTCCGACCCGATGGACATCGCCAACACCGAGCCGGCGTTGTTTTTCAGTCGCACGTTGGCGCATCTGTGCGCACCGGTGTTCGTGTTGCTGACCGGATTGTCCGCGTGGCTGTTCGGCGAGAAGTACGCGGGCAAGGCCGATGTCAGTGCCTTCCTGTTCAAGCGTGGGCTGTTTCTGGTGGTGCTGGAATTCACCTTGGTGAATTTTGCATGGACGTTTCAGTTGCCGCCGAGCGTGATCTATCTGCAGGTGATCTGGGCGATTGGCTTGAGCATGATCGCCTTGTCGCTGCTGGTCTGGTTGCCGCGCTGGCTGTTGCTGACGCTGAGTCTGGCGATCATTGCCGGGCATAACCTGCTGGACGGGCTGCATTTCGCGCCGGAGTCGGCACTGCATGTGCCATGGGCGATCCTGCATGATCGGGGCTGGATCGAGGTCGGTGACAGTCTGCGCTTGCGCACTTCGTATCCGCTGTTGCCGTGGATCGGCGTGATCGGTCTGGGTTATGCGCTGGGCCCGTGGTTTGCCCGTGCGGCCGACGCCGGAGTTCGTCAGCAGTGCCTGTTGCTGGCTGGTATCGCCGGACTGCTGGGTTTCGTCGGGCTGCGGTTGCTCAACGGATACGGCGAAAAGCCTTGGGCGGTCGAAGACACGACCGTGCAAACGTTGATGGCGTTTTTCAACATCACCAAGTACCCGCCATCGCTGCTGTTCATCAGCCTGACGGTGAGCGTCGGATTGCTGTTGTTGCTGCTGTTCGAACGGCTGCAGACGCGCCGCTGGATTCGCTGGCTGACGGTCTTCGGTTCGGCACCGATGTTCTTTTATCTGTTGCACCTGTACGTGCTGAAGGTGCTGTATCTGATTGCCGTGGCGCTGTTCGGCCTTAACCACGGTAGCTATTTCGGCTTCGATTCAGTCGCGGCGATCTGGCTGGTGTCGGTGCTGCTGGCGGTTGCGCTGTACCCGGCGGTGCGCTGGTTTTCCGCGCTGAAATCGCGGCGCCGCGATATTGCCTGGCTGAAATATCTGTAAGCCCTAGTGACCACTGCGCTCGCGCGCGAAGTCGATAAAAGCCTTGAGCGGCGCCGGTACGTGGCGCCGGCTCGGGTAGTACAGATGCAGGCCCGGATAGTAGGGGCACCAGTCGGCCAACAGCTGAATCAGACGCCCCGATGCCAAGTGTTCGCTGACCATGTCATCGAACACATACGCCAATCCCAGGCCTTGCAGTGCAGGGCCGACCATCAAGCTGACGTCGCCCAGGGTCAGCGGGCCGTTGACCTCGATTTCCTGGGCAATGCCATCGCGTTCGAATTCCCAGCGATACAGGGCGCCACTGGGGTAGCGGTGGCGCAGGCACGGCAAGTCGTGCAGATCTTCGGGTTTTTGCGGCGCAGGATGGCGTTCAAGGAATGCCGGCGAAGCCACCACCACCGAACGCATCGCCGGGCCAATCGGCAGCGAGACCATGTCGGCCTCCAGTCGATCGCCAAAGCGCACGCCTGCATCAAATCCGCCGGCGACGATATCCAGCAACGCTTCGCTTTCGACCACCTCCATGCGAATGTCCGGATACGTCTGCAGAAACTCGCTGGCAATCGGCAGCAATACCAGCTCGCACGCCTGGCGTCCGCAAGTGATGCGCAGGTTGCCGGTGGGTTTGTCGCGAAAATGGTTGAGGTCTTCCAGTGCATCGTCAATGTCGCGGAACGCCGGTTTCAGGCGCGCGTAAAAGCGCTCACCGGCCTCGGTCAACGCCACGCTGCGGGTGGTGCGATTGAACAGACGCACACCGAGGCGATTCTCCAGAGCCTTTACCGAATGGCTCAGGGCTGACGGGGTGAGCCCGACTTCGACGGCGGCCTTGCTGAAATTCAAGTGCTGCGCCGTACAGAGAAATACGCAAAGGTCTGCCGCTGAGGGTGATTTCATCTGTGAATGCCTTTCACAAAGTCATGCAAAATTGCTGGGATTATCGCATCAATCTAACGGCCTTAAAGTCGCAGCCTGGCCATTTCTTTAAAGGATGAATGCATGACAACGGTCTCTCATCAACCAGGCGCGCGTAACAAGCTGCTGATCCTCGCGGCCGTGTGCCTGTCGGCATTGGTACTGCCCTTGAGTTTTACCGGTGGCGCGGTGGCGACGCCCGCCATTGGCCGTGATCTGGGCGGCAGCCCCGTGGCCCTGACCTGGATCACCAATGCGTTCATGTTGTCATTCGGCAGTTTGCTGATGGCGGCGGGAGCGTTGGCCGACGTCTATGGGCGTAAACGCCTGTTCAGCTTCGGCATGTTGCTGTTCACCGCAGCATCGATTGCGCAGAGCCTGGCACCGTCGGTGTACTGGCTGGATGGGCTGCGTGCGGTGCAGGGCGTGGCCGGTGCTGCGGCGTTGGCCAGCGGTTCAGCGTCGCTGGCGCAGGAATTCGAAGGCCATGCGCGGACCCGCGCGTACAGCGTACTCGGCACCACATTCGGCATCGGTCTGGCTTTCGGACCGCTGCTGGCCGGCGCGTTGATCGAGGCGTTCAACTGGCGGGCGATTTTTGTTATCACCGCGCTGATCGGCGTGATCGCCATGGTCTTCGGCCTGCCCCGCATGCGCGAAAGCCGCAACCCGGATGCCACGGGACTGGATTGGCCGGGTACGATCACCTTCAGCACGATGCTGGCGCTGTTCACCTTCGGCGTGATTCAGGCGCCGGAAAGCGGTTGGGGCAGCCCGCTGGTGGGCGGTCTGCTGGGCGCTTCGGCATTGTTGCTGGGGTTGTTCGTGATCATCGAAAAGCGCGTTAAACATCCGATGCTCGATCTGACCCTGTTGCGTTTTCCGCGCTTCATCGGCGTGCAGATGCTGCCGATCGGCACCTGTTTTTGCTACATCGTGCTGGTGGTGATGTTGCCATTGCGCTTTATCGGCGTGGAAGGCTTGAGCGAAATCGATGCCGGCCTGCTGTTACTGGCGCTGTCGGCGCCCATGCTGGTGGTACCGATGCTGGCGGCGTCGCTGACCCGGTTTGTCTCGGCGGGGATTCTCTCGGGGATCGGTTTTCTGATCGCTGCGGTGGGCTTGCACGGGTTGAGCCTGTACAACGTCGGCGAGCCAAAATCCGCCTTGGTCATTGCGATGCTGTTGATCGGGATTGGCACCGGTTTGCCGTGGGGCTTGATGGATGGTCTGTCGGTCAGCGTCGTACCGAAAGAGCGCGCGGGGATGGCGGCGGGGATCTTCAATACCGTGCGCGTGGCGGGTGAGGGTATTGCGCTGGCGGTGGTGGGCGCAGTGCTGACTTCGCTGCTGCATACCGATCTGACGGGGGCAGTGGCAGGCAGTGTCGATGCGGCGTTGATTGCCGAGACCGCGCACCGGGTCACCACGGGGGACATGGCGCATGCGCTCAACACCGTTCCGGGGCTGGCCAAAGAGCGTCTGGTGCAGGGTTATGCCACGGCGTTTCAGTACCTGTTGCACATCCTTACGCTGATTACCCTGGCCTCGGCGGCGGTGGTGCTCGGGTTGTTGAGCAAGGGGCGGGCGGTTGCGCAGCCGCAAAAAACAGCGCCCGACTTGCTATAGCGGTGTGTGCGGAATTTTCGAGTGTGGGAGCGGGCTTGCTCGCGAAGGCGTCAGGTCAGTCACTATCAATGCTGAACATGCCGGCCCCTTCGTGAGCAAGCCCACTCCCACCAGTGCGTGTTGGAGTCCTGATTATTTACGATCCAGCCACACCGTCTGCGCGTTGCAGAACTCGCGCACGCCGAAGTGCGACAACTCGCGACCGAAACCGCTTTTCTTCACGCCACCGAAGGTCACGCGCGGGTCACTGGCCGAATAGCCGTTGATGAACACGCCGCCAGTGTCCAGTTCGCTGGTCAGTTGCTGGGCCAGCGCGACATTGGCGGTGTAGATCGTCGCGGTCAGGCCGAAGTCGCTGTCGTTGGCCAGGGCGATGGCGTGGGCGCAATCGCGGGCGGTGATGATCGACGCGACCGGGCCGAACAGTTCCTGTTTGAACGAGGTCATGCGGTCGGTGACATCCGCCAGCACGGTTGGCTCGTAGTAGTTGCCCGCGCCTTCGGTCTTGCCGCCGCCGAGCAACAGGGTGGCGCCTTCTTCGAGGGTGTCGCGTACTTGCTGGTCGAGTTCGTCACGCAGGTCGAAACGTGCCATCGGGCCGATATAGGTGTCAGCGGACAACGGGTCGCCGACCTTCAACTTGCGGGTGGCCTCAACGAATTTGCGGGTGAATTCCTCGACCACGCCTTCTTCGATGATCAGGCGCTTGGCCGCGGCGCAGACCTGGCCGGAGTTCTGGTAGCGACCGATGACGGCAGCCTGCACGGCCTCATCAAGATCCGCATCATTGAGCACGATGAACGGGTCGGAACCACCCAGTTCCAGCACGCACTTCTTTAGCGCGGCACCGGCCTGAGCACCGATGGCCATGCCGGCACGGACGCTGCCGGTCAGGGTTACAGCAGCGATGCGCGGGTCGGCGATGGCGGTGGAAACGCCTTCCGGGGTGACGTTGATCACTTCAAATACGCCATCGGCAAAACCGGCGCGTTTAAAGGCGTCGCGCAGCAGGTAGGCGCTTCCCATCACGTTTGGCGCATGTTTGAGCACGTAAGTGTTGCCGGCGATCAGTGCCGGAACGGCACCGCGCAGCACTTGCCAGATCGGGAAGTTCCACGGCATCACCGCGAGGATCGGGCCGAGTGGTCGGTACTCGATGCGCGCCTTGCCGCCTTCGACCTGAGTCGGTTCGGCGTCGAGCATGGCCGGGCCGTGTTCGGCATACCACTCGCAGAGCTTGGCGCATTTCTCGATTTCGCCACGGGCCTGGGCGATCGGCTTGCCCATTTCCAGGGTAATCATGGTCGCCATGGCTTCGGCGGTTTCGCGTAGGGCGCCAGCGAGGGCGGTGAGGGCGCGGGAGCGATCCTGCAGCGGCTTGCGTTTCCATTTCGAGAAACCGAATGCGGCGCGGGTCAGCGCGGCGTCGAGGGCTTCGGCGGATTCAAAGGCGTAGTGAGCGATCTGCTCGCCGTTGGCGGGGTTGATCGAGATGGCGTGGGTCTGGCTGGAAATCTGGCTCATGGCTGGCTCCTGCGAGTTCAGTGGATGGGCCTAGAGTAGGGTGGCGTTTGTTTTCTGGAAACTGAATAATAAAGATCGTTTCTTTCACGATTGGAGAATGACTGTGGATCTGGTGCAGCTGGAAATCTTCAAGGCCGTTGCCGAGCACGGCAGCATCAGCGCCGCCGCGGCGCAGATTCATCGCGTGCCATCGAACCTGACCACGCGGATCAAGCAGTTGGAGCAGGACTTAGGCGTCGACCTGTTCATTCGCGAGAAAAGTCGTCTGCGTCTGTCACCTGCTGGCTGGAGTTTTCTCGAATACGCGCGGCGCATTCTCGATCTGGTGCAGGAAGCGCGGGCCACGGTCGCCGGTGAAGAACCGCAGGGCGCATTTCCCCTCGGTTCGCTGGAAAGTACCGCCGCCGTGCGCATCCCCGAACTGCTCGCGGCGTACAACCAGTTGCATCCCAAGGTCGATCTGGATCTGTCGACCGGCCCGTCCGGGACAATGATCGACGGCGTACTCTCCGGACGATTGGCGGCGGCCTTCGTCGATGGCCCGGTGCTGCACCCGGCGCTGGAAGGTGTGCCGGCGTTCGAGGAAGAGATGGTCATCATCGCGCCGCTCAATCACCCCCCGGTGCGGCGCGCGGCGGATGTGAACGGCGAGAACATCTACGCGTTCCGCTCCAACTGCTCCTACCGGCATCACTTCGAAAAATGGTTCAGCACCGACGCTGCCGTACCGGGCAAGATTTTCGAAATGGAGTCGTATCACGGCATGCTTGCCTGCGTCAGTGCAGGGGCCGGGCTGGCGCTGATGCCGCGCAAGATGCTGCAGAGCATGCCTGGCAGCGCAACCGTGAGCGTGTGGCCGCTGGCGGCGGATTTTCGCTATCTGACCACTTGGCTGGTGTGGCGCCGGGGCACGGTGTCGCGCAGCTTGAGCATGTTCGTGCGTTTGCTGGAGGAGCGCGGGGTGGTGCGTGCGGAAGAGTAATTGACACGTTGTGTCATGACTGTATCTTGATCGGGGTTTCGCAATATAAAAAACTATACAGCGTAGCCATGAGGAACAAGCAAATGAGTGCAGCCCTGAGCGGAAAAGAAGCAGTCGGTGAGCGGTTTGTGCTGGAAACGATGCGTCATGCGCAGGGCCTGACCTGGAACGCCGTTGATGCCATCGCCAGGGTGATCAAGCCCGGCATGCGTGAGTCCGAAGCCCAGGAGCGGGGCAAGCAGATCCTCGCCGAACTGGGCATGGACCGCATCTGGCATCCGCTGCTGATCCGCTTTGGCGCCAATACGCTGAAGGCGTTTAAGGAGCGTTCCGAAGGCGATCCGGTGCTCGGTAACAACGATATTTTCTTCATTGACATGGGCGTGGTCTGGCAGGGGCACGAAGGCGATGCCGGCGCAACCTTCACCACCGGCTCCGATCCGGAAATGATCGCCTGCGCGGCGGCGTCCAAGGAGCTGTTCAAGCGTGTCGAGGCACTGTGGCGCCAAGGCGTGAGCGGTGTCGAACTTTATCTCTATGCCAGCGATCAGGCTGAAGCCATGGGCTGGAAACTCAATCTCGATATCAAGGGCCACCGCGTCAGCGATTTCCCTCACGCGATCCAATCGCGGCGGCAATCTCGGCGATTTCGACCAGACGCCAAATGCCGGGGTGTGGATTCTGGAAATCCAGATCGCCCACCCGCAGCGACCGTTCGGCGCGTTTTATGAAGATCTGTTGATCTGATTGTCACGGCGTACCGTTTCTGCCGTACAGGCGAAAGCCTTCGCGTTGGCTCAGACGCTGGTAATACGCGCTGACGGTGGGATAGTCCGGATGCGCGAGCGGCGTTTCGAACCAGCGGTTGACTGACAGCCCGATGGGGATATCGGCGAGGGAAAACCGGTCGCCACTGACGTAGGCGCCAGTCTTCTGCAACTGTTGATCGAGGATGCCCATGGTCTGCGACCACTGCTCGATGCCCTTGGCCAGAGCGGCGCTGTCCTGATAATTCGCTGACTGGCGCACCAGCGACATGAACGCATATGACCACGAGCGGTTCAGCTCCGACGCCTGCCAGTCGATCCACTGATCGACCCGCGCACGAACTCGCGGCTCGGCGGGGTAGAGGTCTGCGCCGCCATAGTTGCCCGCCAGATAACGAATGATCGTGTTCGATTCCCACAGGGTGAAATCGCCGTCCTGAATCACCGGCACCATGGCGCAGGGGTTGAGGGCGAGAAACTCCGGGGTGTCGGTGGGTTTGAAGCCCGAGCCCCAATCCTCACGCTCGAACGGGATCTGCAGTTCAGCGCAGGTCCACAGCACTTTGCGCACGTTGATCGATGACGCCTTGCCCAGAATTCGCAGCATGAGTTTTCCCTGTCTCGTGGGTGCCTGTCGGGGCATCAAGAAATACCACACCACAACGCAGAAGGCCCGCGCATGGCGGGCCTTCTTTTATCATGCGGACACCGTCACAGACTGCCCGCCAGTTTCCCGCCCATCATCCGCCGCCGATAAGCGCTGTCACGACTGGCCAGCCAGAAGTACAGCGGCGAGGTCACCAGCAGCCCCACCAGCCACGACAGGTCGGCGCCGTTGATGTGCGCCGACACCGGGCCGACGTACAGCGGGGTGTTCATGAAGGGGATCTGCACCGCAATGCCGATCGCATAGGCCAGCAACGCCTGCGGGTTGTAACGTCCGTAGATGCCACCGTCGACCTGGAAGATCGACTGGATGTCGTACTGGCCCTTGTGAATGGCGTAGAAGTCGATCAGGTTGATCGCGGTCCACGGTACCAGGACCACCAGCAGCACCAGCACCATGTCGACGAAGTGGCCGATGAAGTCCTTCGACGCGCCGACGGCGGCGAAGCAGCAGGCCAGCAGCACGATGATCGAGATCACCGCGCGACTTTTCGCGGTGGGGATCCAGCGGTAGGCGAAGGTCTGCACCAACGTGATCAGCGACAGCACCGCGCCGTACAGGTTGAGGGCGTTGTGGCTGATCACGCTGAGCAGGAACAGCACCAGCATCAGCGGCCCGATCGAGCCGGTGGCGAGCTTGACCGCGTCCATGGTGTCCATGCCCACGGGTGTCGCGAGCACGGCGACGGCACCGAAGATGAACGCCAGACTCGAGCCCAGCGCCGAACCCAGATACGTGGTCCAGAAAGTCGACGAGACTTTGACATCGGCCGGCAGGTAACGCGAATAGTCGGATACGTACGGCGCAAACGCGATCTGCCACAGCGCCGCCAGCGACACAGTGGCGAGCCAGCCGGAGAGGTTGAAGCTGCCACGGGTGAGGAAGTCATCGGTCTGAATGTGGGTGAAGATGTAGCCGAAACCGACGACGATGCCGATCCCCAGCACCCAGGTGCCGATGCGGTTGAGCACGTGGATGAATCGGTAGCCGATGATGCCGATGATCCCCGACCCGAGAGCGCCGATGACGATGCCGACCGGGACCGGCACGCTGTCGACCACGCCGTGCAGCGACTTGCCGGCCAGCACGATGTTGGAGGCGAAAAAGCCGATGTACATGACCCCGGCAATCAGCACCACCAGCAGCGCGCCGAGCGAGCCGAACTGTGCGCGGCTCTGGATCATCTGTGGAATGCCCATCTGCGGGCCTTGCGCCGAGTGCAGCGCCATCAGCACGCCGCCGACCAGATGACCGACCAGAATCGCGACGATGCCCCAGACCAGATTCAAGTGGAACAACTGCACGCCCAGCGCGCCGGTGACGATCGGCAACGGCGCGATGTTGCCGCCGAACCACAGCGTGAACAGATCCCTGACCTTTCCGTGGCGATCTTCGGGGGGCACGTATCCTATCGTGTGTTTTTCAATGAGCGGCGCGGATGTTGTTGCAGAGGTGGACATGACGAACTCCAAGGCAAGGATGAGTACGTGGACGTACTTCGGTAAGCGCCGACACGGACGGCGCATTTCTTGTTGAAGCGATCATGTGCAAAGGCCCGGGATAGATAAATTAGTAAGTTTGTTGCTTCAGACCTTAAAAAATATATGCCCCGGGTCTGGGGGCTGTCCGGTATGTTCAACAGTGATCAATAACAAAAACTTTCAGAGGCGAACCCTTTCCTGTGGCGAGGGAGCTTGCTCCCGCTGGGCAGCGAAGCGGCCCCAAACGGCACCATTCCCCCGATATTGTGAGTGCTGCGCACTCAAGCGGGAGCAAGCTCCCTCACCACAAAAGCGTTGTCTCACTTGCAGAGGTTTTTATATGGCCGCCTACAACCTGCGCCAGCTCAAATACTTCGTCACCACCGCCGATTGCGGCAGCGTCGCCGAAGCCTCGCGCAAGCTCTATATCGCCCAGCCGTCGGTCTCCACCGCGATCAAACATCTGGAAGAAAGCTTCGGCGTGCAGCTGTTCATCCGCCATCACGCCCAGGGCGTGTCGCTGACGCCCAGTGGTTCGCGTTTCTATCGCAAGGCGCTGGAATTGCTGCGAGTGGCGCATGAGTTCGAGCAGAACGCCCTGGCCGACAACGATGTGGTCTCCGGGCAGATCGATATCGGCTGTTTCGAAACCGTCGCGCCGTTGTACCTGCCGCGCCTGATCGCCGGGTTCAAGCAGCGCTGGCCGGGCGTGGAAATCCGTATTCGCGATGGCGAACAGCAGGAACTGGTGCAGGCGCTGACCGCCGGCAGCATCGATGTGGCGATGCTCTTTGAACATGACCTCGACACCACCATCGACACCACGCCGCTGATGCCGCCGCAGCAGCCTTACGCCTTGCTGCCGGCCGACCACCGCTTTGCCCAGCAGGCTAAAGTCTCGCTGCACGATCTGGTGCTGGAGCCGATGATCCTGCTCGACGTGGTGCCCAGCCGCACCTACTTCGTGAGCATTTTCGAGGAGCGCGGACTGACCCCGCACATCGTCTTCAGCTCGCCGTCGATCGAGATGGTGCGCGGCATGGTCGGGCGCGGTTTCGGCTTTTCGATTCTGGTGACCCGGCCGTTCGGCGAGTACACCTACGACGGGCAGAAAGTGGTGTGCGTGCCGCTGGCGGAAACCGTGACCGGCTCGGGCTTGTCGGCAGCCTGGCTGCGTCGGGTGCAACTGACCAAACCGGTGCAGTTGTTCGTTGATCATTGCCGTGAGGAATTGGCCCGACTGCACGCTTGAAGGCAGGCAGTCAGGCCGAAAGGATCAGGCGCGAATCGAGGCCAGCATCCGTTGCAGCATCGCATCGCAGGCATCGAGTTGCGCGCGACTGACAAACTCATCCGGTTTGTGCCCCTGATCCATGCTGCCGGGGCCACAGACCACGGTGGGTATACCCGCCGCATCGAACAGCCCGCCCTCGGTGCCGAACGCCACGGTGCCGTATTCCCGTGAACCGCAAAACGCCGCAATCAGCTCCGCCGCCTGACTCTGCGCATCGGTAGCCAGGCCCGGATAAGCCGACAGCTCACTAAAACGAATCGCACTGTGCTCGCTCACTGCCCGCATGCGCGGCAGCACTTGCTGCTCGGCGTAAGCTTGCAACTGTTGTGCGACCTGGGTTGGATCTTGCGAGGGCAGGGCACGGATCTCAAAGTCGAAGCGGCAATCGGCAGGCACGATGTTCAGCGCCTTGCCGCCGCTGATCACTCCGGTTTGCACCGTGCTGTAGGGCGGATCGAAACGTGCGTCGTGATGCTTGGGTGCTTTCAGTTGCTGGCCGATGCGCCCAAGCTCACCGATCAGCTCGGCGGCGTACTCGATGGCGTTGACCCCCAGCGGTGCGTAAGCCGAATGACACGGATGGCCGTGCACGTCGCAGCGCATCGCCAGTTTGCCTTTATGGCCGAGCACCGGTTTCAACTCGGTCGGTTCACCGATGATGCACAGCAGCGGTTTGACCGGGCGCTGCTCCAGCTCGGCGAGCAACGAGCGCACCCCGAGGCAGCCGACTTCTTCGTCATAGGACAGGGCGATGTGCACGGGCATGCGCAGCTCTGCAGCGACCAGCGCCGGCACCAGCGCCAGCACGCAAGCGATGTAGCCCTTCATGTCGGCGGTACCGCGCCCGAACAGCTTGCCGTCGTGCTCGCTGAGTTCAAACGGCGCTACTGTCCATGGTTGACCATCGACCGGCACCACATCGGTGTGCCCCGAGAGCACGATGCCCGGTTGCTCGGCCGGGCCAATGCTCGCGAACAGATTGGCCTTGCTGCGCTCGGCGTTGTAGATCAGCTCGCACGGCACATCGAAGCCTGCGAGGTAGTCGCGCACGAACTCGATCAGTTGCAGGTTGGATTCGCGGCTGGTGGTGTCGAAGCCCACCAGCGTCCTGAGCAACCCGACGCTGTTCATCGATCATCACCGGCAACGCCATAACCCGGCGCCTTGGCCGGGTCGAGTGCGCGGTCGATGTAGTCCTGCAACTGCGGCTGATAGGCGTCCCAGAGTTTTTGCAACTGGCCGATCGGGTCTTCGTCGGCCCAATCAACGCGCAAATTGACGATCGGCCAGGTCTGTTCGCCGACCACCACCACGGCCGCCGAATGCACCGGCCCGGCTTCGCCACCGAGGGCTTGTGCGGCGTGCAAGGCCTTGAGCAAGCGGTCGGCCAACTGGCCTTCGCCGTCCTCAAAGGCACTGACCATCGCTTCGATTACCGAGCGCCCGGCGAGCATGTTGCCGGCGGCCACGCATTGTTCGCCGGAGACCGCGTTGTGCACGCCGAGGGTTTGCGCGCCGCTGAAATGCGCGGTCTGGCCGAGGTGGTTGATCGCGGTGATCTGCCGGTATTGGCTGTAGCCGTTGCGAGTCAGCACCTGGTCCAGCGCAGCGTCGGGCGCGTGGCCTTGCTCCATCAGCGCGAGGACTTCCGGGCCGAGGGACGGCAGGGTGATGTTCTGGCTCGACACCGCGCCGACACCCGGCAACAGCCACGGGCAACGCGCGCCGACGGCGATGCTGGAGGAACTGATGGCGACACCGAACTGGCCGGTTTCGGGGCAACGGGCTGCGATTGAAAAGGTCATCTGTTTACTCCTTGTGTGTCTTGACTGGCCTCATCGCGAGCAGGCTCGCTCCCACAGGGGATTGCATTTCAATGTGGGAGCGAGCCTGCTCGCGAAGGCCGCGACTCGGTCTTCCGACTTACTCGGGAATCACCGCCACCACATCAATCTCCATCAGCCACTGCGGCTGCCCCAGTGCCGACACCACCAGCCCGGTGGAGATCGGGAACACGCCTTTGAGCCACTTGCCGACCTCCTGATACACCGGCTCGCGGTAGCGCGGGTCGATCAGGTAGGTGGTGGTCTTGACGATATGGCTCATGTCACTGCCGGCTTCTTCCAGCAGTTGCTTGACGTTGCGCATCGCCTGTTCGGCCTGCGCGCGCGGATCACCGAGGCCCACCAGATTGCCGTCGAAATCGGTGCCGACCTGACCCCGCACATACACGGTGTTGCCGGCGCGCACGGCCTGGCACAAATCGTTGTCCAGGGTCTGGTTCGGGTAGGTGTCCTTGGTGTTGAACATACGGATGCGGGTGTGGGTTGGCTTGCTCATGTACAGCTCCAGACTGAGTGTTCAGCGGTGCACCGGGCACCTTCGCGGAAGAGGGCAATCAAGCGTCGACGGTATCGGCGGCTTTCGTGCTGGCGGTCGAATGCAGGGCCGCTTCACGCTGCTCGGCATCCTTGTAGTCGAGGTATTTGCGCTGGGTGGCGATGTGATCGGCCACGTGTTTGGCGTCGTGCCACACGCCCCAGATGAACGACGAACCGCGGCGCGACTGCCATGGCAGCCCAAGGAAATACACCCCCGGCTCGCTGGACACGCCACGTTGATGTTGCGGTTTGCCCTTGTCGTCAAACGCTGCGACCTGCAGCCAGGAATAGTCCACGGCGAACCCGGTGGCCCAGATGATCGAGGTGATCCCGGCTTCGGCCAGATCCAGATCGAGCAGCGGATCTTTCACGCAATCGGGATCCGGATAGGTTTCGCGCGCCTCGGGTTCTTCGGGAAGATCCAGGCCATTGCGTTCGATGTAGGCATCGGCGGCATCCAGCAGGGCGAGGTAGTTGTCATCGCCACGCTTGAGGTTGTCCACAAGGTCCTGCTTGAAGGTCACCACGCCGTTATTGAACGACTCGGTCACGCCGACCAGCATCATGCCGCGATGGGCCAGACCACGGAAGTCGATGGTGCGCCCGCCATGCGCGCCGCTGACCGCGATGGTCACGTGCTCGCGACCGGGTTTCATCGCCGCCTGATCCCACTCGCCGAGCACCCCCAGCCACCAGCAGAAATCACGGTTGCGATAGGCACGCGGTGGACGGTCATGCGCACCGACCGACAGATAGACCTGCTTGCCGGAACGCTGCAGTTCATCGGCGATCTGTACGCCGGACGATCCGGCACCGACCACCAGCACCGCGCCGGCGGGCAGTTGCTGCGGATTGCGATAGTCGGCGGAGTGGATCTGCAACAGACGCGGGTCTTGCGGCGCAATTGGCGGGATCACCGGGCGCTGGAACGGCCCGGTCGCCGCGACCACGCGGCTGGCTTCGATCACCCCTTCGGAGGTCTCGACGGTGAAGCCCGGACGCCCGACATTGCGCACCACGCTTTTGACCTCGACCCCGGTGCGAATCGGCGCGTTGAATTTCTTCGCATAGGCTTCGAAATAGTCCGCCACGCGCTCCTTGGGGGCGAAACCATCGGGATCTACATCATCGAATTCCAGCCCCGGAAAGCGGTCATGCCACGCCGGACCGTTGGCCACCAACGAGTCCCAGCGCCCGGTGCGCCAACGTTCGGCAATGCGGCTGCGTTCCAGCACCAGATGCGGCACACCGAGTTTGCTCAGGTGCTCGCTCATCGCCACACCCGCCTGTCCGGCCCCCACAACAAGCGTGTCTGTTTTTATTATTTCATTGCTCATTTCTACATCCTTCCTGGCAAGGCAAGTGGATTCGGATCGCTTCAGGCTTGTCCGTTTTGCTTGCGGTCAGACTAGGCAGGAGGGGGGTATCGGTAAAATATTATTAAGCTGGGATGTGAATACAAATTGCTGAAGCAGAGTGGGGGAAGCCAGTAAAAATGCGGCTTGCAGGGCAGGGGCGGGTTGTCCCGGGCGGGAAAACCCGGGACAGACAAGGAAAATTTCTCCTTTAAGGAGGGGGGAGTGTCGCGTCAGTTGCCGTCGGCAACCTTGCGTTCGATCGCATCGGTCTTGCGCTTGAGTTCCTCGGCCTCCTGTTCCTTGGTGCGGATCGAGGTTGGCGTCAGCACCTCGTCTACTGCTTTGGTGTCGTCGTCACTGTCCTGCAGATCCCGGCGAACCACATCCACCGGTTTACCCGCCGCATCGAGCGGTGGTGCGTTATGAGGGGTTGCAGGCTTGCGGTCATCGGTGTTTTTCATTTTTCATACCTCCATTGGCTTACAACGTTGGATACGACGACATGACGCGAGTTCGAGAAATTTCACGGGTGACCGCTGCCGCCCTCGGCTGTGCGCTGCTGATCGCTGCCAATTCGGCACACGCCGCCAGTTTCGACTGCGCCAAGGCCCGGGCGGCGGACGAAAAAGCCGTCTGCGCCAGCCGCACGCTGAACGATCTGGACGTGACCATGGGCGAGCTGTTCAGCCTCGATAAACGCCTGCTGCCGATGGGCGGGCGCGATGCTCTGATCGGCGAACAACAGGCCTTCCTCAAAAGCCGCAAGGCCTGTGGTGCGAAGGTCGATTGTTTGACTGAGCTGTATCAGAAGCGCGTCGTTGCGTTGCGCAACATCATCGAGACGCGGGTGATGACGCAGGGGCCGTTTTGACCCGCTGCGTTTTTCTGCTGCTGGTCAGGTCATGCCGTCAAAGCAAACTCCACGACACCCCGACATAGACCCCCAACCCTTCACCCGGCGTAGACCGCGCCGCGTCCTGACCCTTGTCGTCATACCCCGGTGTGACCGTCGCGGCGTAGTGCTTGTTGGTCAGGTTGCGCAGGTCGAGCCAGGTTTGCCAGTCGTTTTTCGGCGCGTTGTAGCCGACGGTGGCGCCGAACAGTGCGTAGGGATCGGCGTAGTAGCTGTTGGCGTAATCCACCGCGACTTTGGACACCAGTTGCGTGTTGACTGCCGCGAAGAAGCCCTGCGGCCAGTCGTGGCGCAGTTCGCCCTGGTAGTAGTGCATTGGCAGGCCGGGCAGGCGGTTGTCGCCGAAACGCTGGTCGTCGCGGTAGTGGAAATCGCTGAAGGTGTAGGCCTGGCGCAGGCTCAATTTACGTCCGTCGGCGGCTGACCACAGCGTGCTCTGCAGGCTGGCTTCCACGCCTTGGTGCACGGTGGGGCTGGCGTTGAGTTCGTACGGGGTGACGGCGTTGGCATCCGGCAGCACCGACAGCAATTCGTGGCGCACCTGCGCGTAGTACCACGCCAGGCTCCACTGGCCGAGGGTGCTGTCGCCGCGACCGCCGAGTTCGAGGGTGGTTGCGGTCTGGTTCTGCAGTTTGATCGGGTCGCTCTGGGTGCCGGTCGCCGCACCGTTGCCGGCCGGGAAGCGGATGTTCGAGCTGTAGATCAGCGACCACGGGTGCGGTGCTTCGACCGAACGGCTGAGGTTGCCGAACAGTTGCAGGTCCGGCGTGACCTGATAGCGCAGACCCAGTCGTGGCGCGTAATCCCAGTCGTTCATGCTGGTCTTGCCGCCGCTTTGCGGGTAGGTGACGGCGCTTTCGCGGCGGGTGTAGAGGGCGGCGAGACCGGTGGTCAGCCACAGGTCGTCGGCGATTTCCAGGTCGTTGCCCACGTGCAGAACGGTGTCCGAACCCTGATAGGTGAAGTTGCGCATGCGGGTGCCCGGGGCATACGCGGCGGTGTTGCCGGACGGGATGCGCACGAACTCACTGGCGCCGTCGTTGGGCAGGTGTTTGGTGGTGCGCAGGCCCACAGTGCTGCGGCTTTCCATGCCGAACAGGGTGTCGCGGCGCTTGTAATCGAACGTGCCGCTGACGTCGGTGTAGGCCACTTTCAGACGGTTCGGGCCTTCGCGCAGGTCCATCGGGTAGTCGTGATAGACCAGCCCGGTCTTGATGCTCGAATCGTCGTCGATGTAGTAGGTGGTCTTGTTGCCGATGAAGGTGCTGCCCGGTTGTTTACGGCTGTCATCGCGCGTCACGTAGGCCGGGTTGGCCGCCCGTGGAGTGTGCTCGATCGAGTGTTTGGTCACGCGGCCGGCGAGGTCGTTGTCGGTCTCGCGATAGCGGAAGTAGAAGCGGGTTTCCAGGTTCGGATTGAAGCGATAACCGAAGTTGGCGATCACGCCTTTGCTCTCGCTGGCAGTGTGATCCTGATAGCCGTCGGCGTTCGAGTCGGTCAGCGACACGTAGTAATCGAAGTCGCCCAGCACCTGCCCGGAACTCACCTGACGCTGCTGATAACCGTGGCTGCCGGTGGCATAGCGCACCTGCAATTTCGGCGCGTCGTAGCCGGTGTGGCTGACGTAATCGATGGCGCCACCCAGCGCCAGTGCACCGCGATCAAAGCCGTTGGCGCCGCGCAGCACCTCCACATGGTCGAGCCACAGCGGTTCGAGCAATTCGTAAGGCGTGCCGCCGGGGCCGGTCAGCGGCAGGCCGTCGAGCATCGTGTACAGCCCCGAAGCGTGGGCGCCCGGTGCGCGGTTGATCCCCGAACCACGGATCGAGATTTTCACCCCTTCATTACCCGCCGACTGCGCGTAGACCCCGGGCTGATACGCCAGTACATCCTGGTTGCTCGCCACCCGGCCCTGCAACGGCTGGCGCATGTCGACCACATTGCTGCCGCCGGGCACCTGCGCCAGACGCGCTTGGGCCTCGGCGACGGAGGCGTCGACGCCGCTTTGTTCTTCAGCCGAAATCAGTACCTGTCCCAACTCCATGCTTTTGGGTTCCTCGGCCATGACCGGGCAGGCGAGGGCCAGGCCCAGCAGGGCAGAGGGCAGGGATTTGGGCGACGGCATCGAGAAACTCCAGACAGACAGGAACGGGCAGTGAACAGTGCGACGCAAGAAGGAACGACGGAAACACATGGCAATTTTGCTTTTTTAACGGGGCGCTGCGTGGCAGGTGGGGGCAGGATTGCTCAGGAGGCGGCAGTCAGGGCCATACACGCAGACGACTGGCCGGTCTCTATCGCGGCCAGTCGTCCGGCGTATATCAGGATCAAGCAATCTTCAGCGCTATAAGAATGTCCAGCGGTGTCTGGGCAAATGCCCGGGCCTGTTCGGTCATCTCGGCAAGGTTTTCTTCGGCTGTGAGCAGCGGCTGGTCACCCTTGTGCAGCACTTCGCCCTGCTCACCGATGACGGCCCACGCCAACTGCGCCCAGTCTTGCGGGTCGGTCATGCCTTGCTTGATCGAAATCAGGAACAGCTGCTGCACGCGGCTGATCGGCACGCCACCGCCGGTGACCGGGCTGGCCAGCACCTGAATGTTGCTGTTGAACAGGGCGCGCTTGCACAGTTGCAGGTTGAGGGTGTCGCAACGTTCCTGCACCTGCCTTTCGGCGGCTTCGCTCTGGCACGGGGCGGCGACGCCCATGCCGATCAGCACGGTGACAGCCTGCACCAGGTCGTCGTAAGACACGGAGCCGACGGCCATCGACAACTGCTGCAGGGTTTTCGGTGCGTAGGCACTGGCAGCGAGCGCTTCGAGCACCGGGCGGTAAATGTCCGCTTGTAAAGACGCCTCGCCCGCAGGGCCTGTGACCGTGCCGGGAATGCTTTCGATGGCTTGCAGCAGGACAAAACGCGTTCTCAGCAGGCCATCGCGTTGCTCGGCGGCAGACAGCCGATTGGCGCCACGTACGTACAGATCCCGGCGGAAGTTCTGATTGATAAAGTAGTCGCGCGCCTGTTCGCGCATGATCGGGTGCTCGATACCTTCCAGAAAGTCCATGCCTTCTGCACTCAGATTCAGCGCAGCCACAGTGTCCAGCGGTACGGCCGTGGTGGCGTAGTCGAGTTTGGCTGCGGTCACGGCATCGACCACGTCGATGAAATACATGCAGTCCCAGTTGCGATTGAAATACTCGTGGGCCACGTACTGACGGTTCTGGCCCTTGATGCTCTGCAACTGGGCACCGAGGGCCGGCGCCGCTCTGGCGTACTTCGGATTGGCCGCCAGCAGCGTTTCGGAAAACTCCATCGCGGCATCGATGCGTTTGGCCGGGCTGGTCGAGGCCTGGCTGGCAAAGCGATTGTGCAGGCTGAACAGATTGCGCAGGGGCGCCGAAGGCGACCAGCCCGGGAAGCAGTTGTAGCTGACGTATAACATGCCGCCGGGCTTGAGGTGGCGACGGGCGAACTCGACGATCAGTTGCTGATTGTCGCGGCTGACCCAGGACCAGATGCCATGCAGGCTGATGCTGTCGAACGCCGGCAGATCATCGCGGGCCAGCAGTTGCTCGAAGCTGTCGTCATACAGACGGGCCTGGCTGTTCCAGTCGTTCGCCAATGCGATGGCATGCGCGGCCTGAGATGGCGTGAAGTCGGTGCCGACATAGTTGCCCGGGTTGGCGGCGGCGTGGATGTTGATGGAAACACCCTGGCCAAAGCCCAGTTCGCAGTGGTAGCCGCCGGCGTTCTCCAAGGTGGCAAAGCCACGCAGCAACAGGCAAAAGCGCTGGAACACCGGGTTGATTTCCCGGCTGTACGAATAGGTGTAACCCTCGTCGGTGAAATACCCTTCGTTCCAGGCATTGCTCATGGGTGCATCCTTCAATTCGCGAGTGAGAGCCGCTCTTATAAGGGGTTGGCAATGTGCACCACAAGCGGAAAAACATGTAAGTGAATCTTACGATTGCCGAGGCGTTTAGACGTCTGTCTGCCATCGCTGCTGTGGGCCGCAAATCGGTTATGCAGTCTTCGGGGCAGCGCCCGGGTTAATTCGAGCACCATGCCCTGTAGGAGTCAGCGCCCGTGCGCCGCGTCCGCCAGTTGCCCGGTATCGACCCGCACGAACACCGAATCGCCCATCGCCGTCAGCACCTCCCCGGCATACACCTCGCAAATCACCCGCGTCTTGCGCCCGACTTCGCCCTCGACCCTGGCGCGCAAGGTCAGGGTGACGCCCATCGGTGTGGGTTTGATGAACTTGAGGCCGAGGTTGCCGGTGACGCAGTCGATGCGCGGCAGGCTGCCCGGCTCGCGTTGTTCATGGCGATAGTGGTAGGCCATGGCGGTCCAGTTGGAGTGGCAGTCGACCAGCATCGCCAGCAGGCCGCCGTACACCAGGTCCGGCCAGCCACAGTATTTGTCGTCCGGCAGGTGTTCGGCCATGACGTGCACGCCGTCTTCGTGCCAGTAGCTTTTGACGTGCAAGCCATGGGGGTTGCGGCCGCCGCAGCCGTAGCAGACGCCTTCGGGGGCGGCGAGGTCTTGCAGAGGCGTTTCGGAACGGGTCATGGGTCTGATCATCCTGAAGTGGTGAGCCCGGTCAGGCGCAGGCGGTTGCGCCCACCGCGCTTGGATTCATACAGCGCGGCGTCGCCTTGTTCGATCAATGCCGCGAGGCTGGCCGGTGGCTGGTTGAACAGGGTGGCGCCGATGCTCAGTGTCACCGGTTCGGCGGTGGGAAATGTCTGGATCGCAATGCGTTGAAACTGATCGCGCAGGGCATCGCCCAGTCTGACGATGTGATCACTCGGCGCGTTGCTCAGCAAAATCACGAACTCGTCGCCGCCCAAGCGAGCGGCCAGCGCTTCATCGGCGGTCTCGGCGCGGATCATTTCGCTCAGGGCCACCAGCAAACGGTCGCCGGCGCTGTGGCCGTACTGATCGTTGACCGATTTGAAGTTGTCGATATCGATCAATAGCAAGGCGCCGGGATGCGCCGCAGACACGCCCCGCAGCAGGCCCGGCGCGCGCATGTCGAGGGCGCGGCGGTTGTAGAGAGCGGTCAGTGGATCGCGGGCGGCCAGTCGGGCGATCTGCTCCTCGCGCCGGTAGCGTTCGGTGCCGGTCATCGACAGTGCGATCAGCATGATCGCCATCGCGCCCTCGACCAGCGAGATCTGGATGATGACGCCACGGAACGCAGCCAGGTCGATCAGCGTGCCGGGGATCACTACGGTCAGGGCCTTGGCCACATAGAAAATCCCATGCCCGAGCAGCACGTAGCGCAATTGCACCGCACCGACGCTCAGCGATCTGCCATGCGGGCGCAGCAGCAAGCTGGCCTTGAGCGTCGAGGCGGCGACCAGCAGCGAGTTGGCGGCCAGCATGACTTTCGACCACAGCGGCCCGTCCGGCAGCAACAGCATCACCAGCCAGCAGACGAAGATCAGGTACCAGGCCGGTGACAGACGGGTCTGGGTGAAGCGCGCTACCCCCAGCAGAAACAGAAAGTGCGCGGTCACCAGCAAGCCGTTGGCGAACCAGATGCCGATCAGCAAAAAGCCGTTGCTACGCAGCAGAGCCAGGGTGGAACCGATGGTGATGGTGGCGAAACCGGCGCTCCAGAACAGCAGCGAAGGCTCACGAATACTGCGCCACTCGACCGCCAGGTACAGCGCGGCAGCGGCTGCGAGAGCGATCGAGATGGTCAGCATCGTTGGTGGGTCGAGCGGCATTTCCGGGGGAGCCTGTCAGAAGGTCGGTAAGGCCGCCGATTGTAAGCGTTCGGGGCCGTTTTGGCAGGCGCCGCATACGATCATCACCGACCGGCGTCCACGCTCATTCGTGAGGCGTGAGCCAGGTGTCGACGACCCGCCGGTCCAGTTCTTCCCAATAAGCCATGCCCAGCACCCGCGTGGTGTTCAACCCGCGCAAATAGCCGCGCAACTGATTGGCGGTATCGCGCTTGAGACGCGCATCGGTGATGGCCTTGTCCAGCAACACGCTTTCGTACTGCACCAGGTATTCCGCCACCCGCTCGCGAAAGTCGGGCAGAACCGCGTCGCGGATCAGGTCAAAGGTTCTCAAATCGGCTTCCTCACTGTTGTTTTAGTCATTGGGGATGAGTGTGTACCCGTCTTTATCGTGCGCAACTATCGCTAGAAGTAATAGTGACCATCACGAAACGCAAGTTCAGCTTTGCTGGCAATAGGCGGAAAATTGCCTTCATTGAAAACGCAGCTCAAGGAAATTGCGCGATGAAGACACTGACCCGACTGGCGCTGACCGCTCTGCTGATGAGCGGCATGGTAGCCACGGCACCGTCTTACGCCGACGACGCCTGTGCGTGTCATCTTCAGCCAATCGCCGGCAGCAGCGCGACTTTGCAGCATTCACAGACCGTGGGTGTGTTGTACAGCGAAAACACCCGGGAAAACCTGCAATACCTGACGCGCTACCACGACATGGCGCTGCACGGTGCCAAGGATGCACTGGATTCGCGAATCCGCGCCGCCTTTGTCAGCAGCTCCGACCCGGAACTGGCGATCGACTGGTTGCTCAGCTCGTTGCAGCGCCAGTTCATGTCGGTGACTGTTTACGACAACCTCGATGCACTGATTCTGGCGCATCCGGACATTGTGGTGAAACTCGACACCTTCAATCGCCTGCTGACTCAGCAGAACAGCCTGTACGAGGCGCATTTCATCGCGCGTTTCTACGATGCCGACCTGCAGTACATCGGCAAAGCCGAGGGCTCGGTGGAGAAACAGATTTCGTCGGTCTGGGTACACGACAAAGCGGCGCACGAGATTGCCGCGCAGATCGAGCAGCAACGTGACCTGCAACTCAATGCCTTGAAGCAGTTCGATGCCTCGCTCAAGGCGCTGGTGGCTTCCAGCTGAACACTCAAAACCAAAAGGGCAGCGGCGGCGCCGTGACGCTGAATCGCTGCCAGATGAACCGAACCTTTATTTTCAGGATGACCCCGATGCGTGCTTTGTTTGCCCCGACCCTGGCCGTTGCTTCCTTGCTGCTCGCCGGTTGCGCCTCCGCACCGAACGACCCGACGCTGACCTTGCAGACCAACAAGACTCCGGCGCAATACGCCGATTGCGTGGTGCCGAAGCTGCAGGGCAGTGCGCTGAACCCGACCGTTTCGCAGACCCAGCGCAGCTACCGGATCGTGGTGCCGAGCAAGGTGTCGGCAGACAACGTGCTGGAAGCCTACAAGGCCGGCAACGGCGGCAAGGTGTTCATCTACGAGCGCCACTTGCTGGCCTCGAATTTCCTGCCTTCCAGTTTTGAACGCGCCGCCCAGGACTGCATCTGACCGGCTGCGCAAACCGTTTTAACCGAGCTCCTTTGGTTGGCCGCAACCAGCCAATACTTTGCCCCGCACCTCATTCGGTTGCGGGGCTTTTTTTGTCTGACGTTTGCTGCGGTGTTGATGTCGACACGCTGACGTTTGCCCGGCGTGGTCGGCTGCTTGCGTCGGCGAAGGGGAATATGGTTGTATAGTACAACTAAATTTCAGCGGTGATGTGTCATGAGTATCCCTTCAGCCTTGATCGAAGAAATCCGTACAGCGTCGCGCACGATGGTGCGTGAATTCGGTTTCCTGCGCGCCACCCTGGCGGCGACCGACTATTCCGCCTCCGGCGTGCACGCCTTGCTGGAAATCGAAGCCGGGGACGGCGTCAGCGCTGCACAACTGGCGCAAAGCCTTGGTCTGGAAAAGTCCAGTGTCAGCCGCATGGTCGGCAAACTGATCAAGGCCGGGGAGATCGAGGAGCGTGCCGCCGAGGACGCCCGGGTCAAGCATCTGCACCTGACGGCGCAGGGCCGGCAGACCGTCGCCGACATTCATGCCTACGGCCAGGCCCAGGTCAGCAAGGCATTGGACACGCTCAATCCGTCGCAACAACAGAGCGTGGCGCAGGGCCTGTCAACCTACGCGCATGCGCTCAAGACCATCCGTCTGGGCGCCGACCGGCCACTCACGCCGAACCTGCACATCAGCGCCGGCTATCGCCCCGGGCTGATCGGCCGCGTGGCGCAAATGCATGCGGATTATTATTCGCGGCATTCCGGTTTCGGCGCGATCTTTGAAAGCCGCGTCGCCCGTGAAACGGCGGAGTTTGTCGGGCGTCTCGATCAACCCTGCAACCAGATCTGGGTAGCCACGCTTGATGAGCGCATCGTCGGCTCAATCGCAATCGACGGCCAGGATCTGGGTAACAATCAGGCGCATCTGCGCTGGTTCATCCTCGACGACGGCTGCCGCGGCAGTGGCGTCGGCCGGCAACTGCTGAGCGCGGCAGTGGAGTTTTGCGATCAGCAGGGTTTTGACGCGATCCAGCTCTGGACCTTCAAGGGCCTAGACGCCGCGCGCCGACTGTACGAAGCGGCCGGGTTCGAATTGACCATGGAAGAGCAGGGCAGTCAGTGGGGCAGCGTGGTGACGGAACAGCAGTTCACCCGCCACCGGACGTGATCGTTATTGTTCCAGCCAGTCAGGATAGATCTGCACAAAGTGCTGCTGCAGCCATTCGACAAATACCTGAACTTGCGCAGCCAGGTGCGTGCGGCTGGGGTACAGCAGTGATACCGGGCGCGGGGTGGGCCGATAGGCGCTGAGGATTTCCACCAGGGTGCCGCTGGCCAGATATTCGGCCACGGTGATGCCTGGCGCCTGAATGATTCCAAAGCCCGCTACGCCGCACTGCACGTAAGCATTCGACTCGGTGACGGTGATGCCGGCGTTGCTGATGAACGCGCGGTCTTTGCCTTTGACCGAGAAGTGCCAGGGCAATGTCCTGTTGTTTTGGCCGGAAAGAAAATTCACCCCGCGATGGGCATTCAGATCGTCGAGTGTCCGCGGTTCGCCGTGTTCCTGCAGATACTCGGGGGCAGCGCACGTGACCATGGTTGCCATGGCGATCGGGCGAGCGATCAAGGTCGAGTCCGGTAACTCGCCAATTCGTAACGCGCAGTCGATGCCTTCACCGATCAGGTCGACCGCCCGATCAGTCACGCCCAGCACCATGTCGATCCCGGGGAAGGCGCTGGTGAAGGTTTTCAGGTTTTTGATGAAGTCCAGTTGCGCGAACGCGGTCGGGATATCGACCCGAAGCCGGCCTTCGAGCGTTGCTCCGCTGCGGTCGAACATCGAAGTGGCGGCCGAGATATCCGCGAGAATTTCCTGCACTCGCTCATAGAACAGTTGGCCTTCGGTGGTGAGCGCGACTTTTCTGGTGGTGCGCTGAAACAGACGCACACCCAGGGATGTTTCCAGCTCCTGGATGTAACGGGTGACCTGGGGGCGCCCGATGTCCAGCGATTCGGCGGCTTTGGTGAAGCTGCCGAGCTCGGCAAGCCGGGCGAACAGTCGCATCGATTGCAGCAATTCCATGATCGGGACCTGACGGAATTCAATTGTTGCTTGAGGATAGAATAATCATGTGCCTTTTTGCGTATTTATTGCGCGAGCCCAACAGCGAAAGATGTGCCCAGGCAAACCCTTGGTGGTTTGCAGCCATTGATCCGTTTTTGGAGATTCGCAATGAAAGCCTGGTTACTGAAAGATTTCGGCCTCGACAATCTGCACCTGGAAGAGACAGCGACCCCGCAGCCACAGTCCGGCGAATTGCTGGTAAAGGTCGGCGCCGTGTCCCTCAATTTTCGCGACAAGGCGATCGTTGACGGCATCTACGAGCCGCACATGGTGCCCAAACCGTTGATTCCGGTGAGCGACGCAGCGGGCACAGTGGTCGCGGTGGGTGACGGCGTCAGCCGCTTCAAGGTCGGCGATCGGGTCAACTCGCATCTGTATTCCCGCTGGCTGGATGGCGAGCCGGGGCCGAATGAACCGGACTACTGCTTTGGTTCGCCGCTGCCCGGCGGACTGGCCGAATACATGATCATCCACGAAGACAGCGCCGTTGCCGCGCCGGACAACATGAGCGACGAAGAGGCGGCGACGTTGCCGATTGCTGCGCTCACGGCGTGGTACTCACTGGTCGACTTTGGACAGATCCAGCCCGGTCAGACCGTGCTGGTACAAGGCACGGGCGGGGTGTCGATTTTTGCCGTGCAGATCGCCACGGCGCTGGGCGCCAAAGTGATCGCCACATCGAGTAGCGAGCACAATCTGCAAGCCGTGAAGGAACTGGGAGCGGTCGCGGGCGTGAACTACAGAACGACACCGAACTGGGCCGATGAAGTGTTGCGGCTGACTGACGGCAAAGGCGTGGATCTGCTGCTCGACGTGGCCGGTGGCAACGGCATCAATCAGTCGGTTGCAGCGACCAAGGCTTCCGGGCGCATTGCACAGATCGGTTTTTTGACCGGGCAGACCGTTGCACTCAATCTGATGCCGCTGATTTTCCGCCAGACCACCATTCGCGGTATCGCCGTGGCACCGCGCTCGTCCTTCGACCGAATGAACGTCTTCCTCAACCAGCACAAGATTCGCCCGGTGATCGATCAGGTGTATCCGTTCGAGAAAGCGCGCGAGGCGTACGAGCATCTGGCGAAGGGCGCGTTTGGCAAAGTGGTGATCAAAGTCGCCTGATATAGGCACAGGGCCAAGCATCGGGGCTCAATGCGATTGCGCCAGACCCTGTTGCGCCTTGGCTCTGGCAATCGAAAACGCCTTCGGCAGGCTGGCGCCATTCTTCGCGGCCAGGATCTCGGCCATCACGCTGACGGCGATCTCCGCCGGTGTCTTGCTGCCAATGTAGATGCCGATTGGCCCGTGCAGCCGTTCGAGTGATGCCTGGGTCTCACCGAAATGCTCGATCAGACGTTCGCGGCGCAGTTGGCTATTGCGCCGCGAACCGATGGCGCCGATGTAAAACGCCGGGCTGTGAAGAGCTTCGAGCAGCGCCAGATCGTCGAGTCGCGGATCATGGCTCAAGGCGACGATGCAGGTGCGCAGATCAACCGCGAAGTCGCGCACCACGTCATCCGGCATGCCGATGATCCGCTCCACACCGTTCACCGCCCAGGTTTCGATGTATTCGGCACGCGGGTCGCACACCGCGACCTTAAAGCCGTTGAACAGCGCCATGGTCGCCAGGTACTCGGCCAGCGCGCCGGCGCCGATCATCAGCAGCCGATACCCCGGCCCGAGGGTATTGAGCATCAGGTGGCCGTCGAAACTGAATTGCTCCGGGGTGGCCGTGGTTTCCAGCGTGACGCGACCGCTGTCCAGTGCCAGGCAGCGGCGCACCAGTTGCCCGGCATCCAGTTGCACCAGCAGTTCGTCCAGCACCTGCCATGAGGGATTGAACTCAAGAATCAGCTCAAGCGTGCCGCCACAGGGCAAACCGAAACGATGCGCCTCGTCGGCGCTGACGCCGTAGCGCACCACCTCGGGCGCACTGTCCTTGAGGCCGCTGCCGCCATGCGCGGTGGTGTAGCGATGGATCAGGTCGTCCTCGATGCAGCCGCCGGACACGCTGCCCACCACGCGACCGTCGTTACGCAAGGCCATCATCGACCCTGTCGGGCGCGGCGAAGAGCCCCATGTGCGCGCCACCGTGGCGAGCAACACTTGCTCGCCGGCGGCGAGCCAGTCCCGCGCGGTGCGCAGGACCAGCAAGTCGATGCTTTCCATCAAACGTTCCTCTAACGCATTTGCAGGATGATCGGGCTGCTGCTGGCCGGATCCGTACGTTCACGCAGCTTGTTGACGGCCTGCGGTTCAATGGCACCGCCCTGATTGCCCCAGGTGCTGCGCATGAAGGTCAGCACTTCAGCGATCTGTTGATCCGATAACTGTTCACGGAATGCCGGCATGCGATAGGCGTCCGGTACTCCGGCGGCCACCACCCGCTGCGAACCGTTGAGGGTGATGTTGATCGCCGAGGCACTTTCCTTGGCCAGTGCCGAGGTGGCGCCGGCCAGCGGCGGCATCCATTCCGACTGGCCCTTGCCGTCGAGGCCGTGGCACGAAGCACAGCGCGTGACGTAGGTATGAGCACCGGGCGCGTCCAGACGTTCCGCCGCCGAAACCGTTTGGTACTGCCATGGCTGGCCGTCGCGCTGACGGTCCCCCGGCAATGACTTGAGATAGCGGGCGATCGCGGTCAGATCGTCATCGCTCATGAACTGCGTGGAGTTGTTGAACGCCTCGGTCATCGAGCCGTAAACCACCGCATGTTTGTTGCGCCCGGTCTTGAGGAACTGCACGATCTCCGGCTCGCTCCAGCGGCCCAGGCCGGTATTGTGGTCATCCCGCAGGCTCGGCGCGTACCAGCCATCGAGCAAGGCGCCGGCGAGGTACGGCGTGGCGGATTCATCCAGAGCCTTCTCGTTGAACGCCAGACCGCGCGGCGTATGGCAACTGCCGCAGTGTCCTGCGCCTTGCACGAGATAAGCGCCGCGATTCCACACGGCATCCTGCGACGGTTTGGCCACGTAAGGCTCGGTATCGACGAAGACACCGTTCCACAACGCAATCGGCCAGCGCAGGTTCAATGGGAAAGGAATCGCACTCGAGATATTCGCCTGCTTGACCGGTGTCACGCCTTTCATGAAAAACGCGTACAGCGCCCGCACATCATCGTCACTGAGCTTGGCGTAGGACGGGTAGGGCATCGCCGGGTACAGACGACGGCTTTCAGGTGCCACGCCGTGGCGCACCGCACGGTCAAAGTCCGCGAGGCTGTAGCGGCCGATGCCGGTTTCCGGCTCCGGGGTGATGTTGGTCGCGTGGATCGCGCCCAGTGGTGTGGCCATTTCCAGGCCGCCAGCGAACGGCGCACCGCCCGGCACGCTGTGGCATGCCACGCAGTCGCTGAGTCGGGCGACGTATTCGCCACGAGCGACCAGCGCCGGGTCGATATCGGCCACGGCGGTGTGGTTGTTTTCAAGGCGCGAGACAGGCTCGCGGGTGACATACCAGGCCAGCAGGCCTGCCGCGACCAGGCACGGCACTGCCAGCCAGCCAGCGGTTCTTGCGAATCGGCGGTTATTCATGGACGCTCCGGCGCTGATCAAGTGAAGGTGTGTCGGCTCATGGGCAGGCTGCGCACCCGTTGCCCGGTCAGCGTTGCCACCGCATTGGCGACGGCGGGCGCGACAGCGGGCAACGGTGGTTCGCCGATGCCGCCCATTTTTTCCCCGCTCTCGACAACACGCACGTGGACCCGGGCCATCCGCGCAGGCGGCAGGATCGGATACAGGTCGTAGTTGCGCGCGCGCGGTTTGCCATCAATCCACACGGCTTCCTCCACCAGGGTCTGCGACAGGCCCAGCGCCACCGCGCCATTGACCTGCGCTTCGACAATCGCCGGATTGACGATGCTGCCGGGGTCGATTGCCTGCCAGATGTCGTGCACCTTGACCTGACCGTTCTCGATGGAGACCTCGGCGATTACCGCCGTCTGGGTACCGAACGGCGACGCCATCGCCACGCCTCGGGCGCGTTTGCTGCCGTCCGCCGCGGTGAACGGCCCACGCTTCCAGCCCCCCGACAGCTCGCCCACTGCTTGCAGCAGCGTGGTCAGTCGTGGGTTGTCGCGCAGCAGATGCAGGCGCAATTCGAACGGGTCCTTGCCGCCCTTGTCGGCCAGTTCGTCAAGGAACGATTCATAGAAGAAGTCGTTGAGCGAATTGCCCACCGAACGCCAGTAACCCAGCATCGCCGGGCCTTTGGCGTAGATCTGCGCGATGCGCTTGTTGGGGATCGCATAGGACTTGCCCGACAAGCCTTCAAGCGCCGTCGGGTCGAGTTTTTCACCCTGTTTGCCGGCCAGCGCCTCGGTCGGGCCTTCGGTGGCGCTGATTGCTTCGATCGCCAGCGGCCAGCCGTCGTTGTCCAGCGCGGCGCGGAAATTCACGGCGGCTACGGGACGCAGCACGTCGCGCAGAAACTCTTCCTCGCGACTCCAGATCAGTTTGACCGGGCGGCCAACCGCCTTGGACAACTCGATCGCCTGCGGGTAGGGGCTGGCGGCGTCGTAGAGGAAATGCCGACCGAAGAAGCCCCCCAGCAATGGCGAATGCAAGGTAATCCGCGACGGGTCCAGCCCGGTGCGTTTGGCGATGTCCGCACGGAACATGTCCGGCGCCTGATTCGGCAGCCAGACTTCCAGCGAACCGTCGGGATTGAATCGGGCCAGCGCCGACGGCGGCTCCAACTGGCCGTGGTTCAGGTACTGGTTGTGGTAAGTGGCGTCAATCCGCGTTTTGGCGCTGGCCAGAACTGCAGCCACGTCGCCCTCATTTTCATCATCCCTGGCCGGGCCTTTGTCGTCAGCCAGGCGCTTGAGCCAGGCGTCGCTGGAAAAGTCCGCAGGCATTGGCCGTACTTTGCTGTCGGCCGTGGGTTCCTGCCAGTCGACCTGGATCGCCTCCACTGCACGTTTGGCGTGCCACCAGCGCTCGGCGACCACCGCCACGGCACCCGGCAGACGATGCACGGAATGCACGCCTTTCATCGCCTTGACCTGCTCTTCGTTGCGCAGGTTACCCACGGTCATCCCCAGACGTGGTGCATGTTGAACGGCGGCGTGGAGCATGTCGTCGACCTTCAGATCGATGCTGTAGAGCGCCTTGCCCGTGGATTTGTCGTAGGCATCGACGCGCTTCACCGGTTTGCCGATCCAGCGGAACTGGCTCGGATCACGCAGTTGCACCGAGGCCGGATCGGGCACCGGCAGATCCATGGCGTGTTCGGCCAGTTCGCCGTAGGCCACGGATCGCCCCGACCTGGTGTGCACGACTTTGCCGGGTTCGGTAGTCAGTTCGCTGACCGGCACCCCAAGTTTCTGCGCACCGGCCTGCAGCAGCATGGCGCGGGCGAGGGCGCCGAGGCGGCGCATCACCGGGTAACTCATGCGCACCGACATGCTGCCGCCGGTGATGCGCATACCGTTTTCCATCACCACATAGGCTTCGCCGGGCGGCGCGGCTTCGACCAGGAATGTCGACGGGTCGGCATCCAGTTCTTCACCGACGATCTGCGCCATCGCGGTGAACGTACCTTGTCCGCCTTCCATGAACGGGCAGAGCAGGCGCACGCGGTTGTCCGGGCGGATTTCCAGAAACGCCGGCACCTGCGTGCCACGCTCGGCAGTCGCGGCCGCCACTGCCGCTTGCACGCGCGTCGTGCCCAGCGGCAGGCCGAAACCGAGCACCAGTGCGCCGACAGCGGTGCCGGCCAGGAAACGTCTGCGCGACACGTTGATTGGTTCGTGCAGAGCCAGTGCTGATGCTTCCTGAGCAGGATCGATACGCACGTTCATCAGGCGTCTCCCTTGCCGGCCAGTTCATGCACGGCGGCATGAATGGCGTTGTACGTGCCGCAGCGGCACAGGTTGACCATCGCCGCCTCGATCTGCGCGTCACTCGGCTTGGGGTTTTGCTTGAGCAGCGCCGTGGCCGCCATCACCTGCCCGGACTGGCAGTAGCCGCACTGGGCGACCTGCAGATCAACCCAGGTCGAGACCACGCGTTTGCCGACATCATCGGCCTCGATCGCCTCAATGGTGGTGACCTCGCGGCCGACCACGCCGGCCACCGGCGTGACGCACGAGCGCACCACGTTGCCGTCCACCAGCACGGAACAGGCGCCGCACTGCGCCAATCCACAGCCGTACTTGGTGCCGGTCATGCCCAGATCATCGCGGATCACCCACAGCAGGGGCGTATCGGCGTCGGCATCGACCTGATAGGTTTTCTGGTTGATTCGTAGTTCCATGGTTCACCCGCTCGATCATCGGTTGACGTGCATTTTTATAAGCGGTGAAACGCTGCGTGGCGCCTCACCGGTAAAGCGTGTTCTTTTGCTCAACTGGCCGTATTGCCCAGTGCTTCTGCGGCGAAGGGATCGCCACGCAGCAGCGCGATGTCCCGACTGGGTGCGGTGCCGTACAGGCGTGCGTATTCGCGGCTGAACTGCGAGGGACTTTCATAACCGACCGCAAACGCCGCTCGCGAAACGTCCAGACGCTCCATCAACATCAGCCGGCGCGCCTCGTTCAATCGCAGCCATTTCTGGTACTGCAGCGGGCTCATACCGGTGAGCTGGCGGAAGTGGTGGTGAAAAGTCGGTGCGCTCATCTGCACCCGCGCCGCCAGTTCATCGATGCGCAGCGCCTCGGTGTAGTTGACCTTGAGCCAGTCGATGGCTTTGGCAATGCGATAACCCTGGCCATCGACGGCCGTGATCTGCCGCAGCCGCGCGCCTTGGTCGGTATGGAGCAGCCGATAGTGGATTTCCCGCAGCACCAGCGGCGCCAGCACCGGGATCGCTTCAGGCTCGTCGAGCAATGCCAGCAGGCGTTCGAGCGCGCCTTCCAGAGCGGAAGACATGTTGCCAATGCCAGCGCCGGTGTTCGTCGACGGCTGCCGTTTCGCAGGCAAGCCACCTTTGCTGAGGATCTCGGCGAGCATGCCGACATCCAGCTTCAGCACCAGCCCGACACAGGGCTGTTCGGGGCTGGCGAGCATCACTTCAGAGTTGGCGGGCAGATCCAGCGAGGTGACCAGAAACCGCGAAGGGTCGTAGCGGTAACCCTCACCGCCGACCCATAAGCGCTTTTCCCCACGGCCGACCAGAATCAGGCTCGGCTCGATCATGCACACGCTCGGTGGCGCCGGCTGATCGCGACGAAACAGCGACAGGCCGGGTATCGACGTGGCGAAGTCGCCCGCTACGCTCACGCGCGAGTCAATGTTCAACGCCAGAGGTGATTGGTGGCGCAGCGGGGTAGGGATCATGTCGGGCAACTCCTGTTGAACGAACTCTAATCCGCTGCACAGGCGATTCCTATACACCACCCTGCATCCTCAGAGGATCAGGCAAGCATTCAAGAGGAATGCACTAGGGCAGAGGTGAATCGACCGGGAGAATGTGTCAAACCATTACAGGAGAGCCGCGATTCGACAACGCGATCCTCGCACCGTGAAAAACAGTGCGTCCGGGTAATCGCCCGGACGCCTCTCGCAATACAGGTAGTTCCCATGACTTCCCTTTCTACAGAACAACGCGGCTGGAGCGCCGTGCTGGCCATGTCGCTGGCCGCCTTCGCCCTGGTCGCTTCAGAATTCATGCCGGTCAGTCTGCTGACGCCGATTGCCGCCGAACTGCACATCAGCGAAGGTCAGGCTGGGCAGGGGATTTCCGTGTCCGGTGCATTCGCCCTGATGACCAGTCTGGTGATTGCAGCGGTCGCCGCTCGTGTCGAGCGCAAGAAGTTGCTGTTGGGGCTGACGTTGCTGATGATCGTCTCGGGCACGGTGGTCGCGTTCGCGCCGGGCTACCCTTCGTTCATGTTCGGGCGGGCCCTGATCGGCATCGCGATCGGCGGTTTCTGGTCGTTGTCGGCGGCAACCGCGATGCGTCTGGTGCAGCCTCATCAAGTGTCCCGGGCGCTGGCGATCGTCAACGGCGGAAACGCGCTGGCGACGGTAATCGCCGCTCCGGCGGGGAGTTTCCTCGGCGCGTTGATAGGCTGGCGCGGCGCGTTCTTCTGCGTGGTTCCGGTCGCCGTGCTGGCGGCCGTGTGGCTGCTGATCAGTCTGCCGTCCTTCAAGCTTGAGCGTCAGGCCGGTAGCGGCAACGCCCTGCGGCTGATGAAGCAATGGCCGGTCGCCTTGGGGATGGTCGCTGTCAGCGTCTTTTTCATGGGGCAGTTCATGCTGTTTACCTACCTGCGGCCCTTTCTGGAGGGGGGCACCGGGGTCAGCGTTGCAACCCTGTCCTTGATGCTGCTGGGGCTGGGGCTTGCCGGTTTTATCGGGACCTTTGTGATCGAAAGATTCCTCGGCACCGGCCTGTACCGCACGCTGACAGTTATCCCGCTGATAATGGCGGTCATTGCACTGGCGCTGGTCAACTTCGGCGCATCGCCGCTGTTGACTGCGGTGCTGCTCGGACTCTGGGGACTGGTCGCCACGGCGGCGCCCGTTGGCTGGTGGACCTGGCTGGCGCAGACGCTGCCGGAGGATGCCGAAGCCGGCGGCGGGCTGCTCGTGGCCATCGTGCAACTGGCCATCGCCGGAGGGGCCATCGTCGGTGGACTGGCGTTTGATCTGAGCGGTTATAAAGCCACCTTCGAACTGAGCGCGGCGGTGTTGGTGATTGCGTCGGTGCTCGCTTGGTGCGCCGGTCGCAGTGCGACTGAAGTTCATCTGGTCGAGTCGAACGCGGCCGGCTGACGAGGGACACGTTGTCATTTGAGCGTAACGACGACCTTACCCTTGGCACGCCCCTGCTCGACGTACTTCAACGCCTCTGCCGTCGAGGCAAACGGGAAGCTGCGGTCAATCACCGGTCGGATGATTGCCTCCTCGACCAGCGTGGCAATTTTTTGCAGTTGTGCACCATTGGCCCGCATGAAGACGAACGTGTAGTTGACCGCCTGCTTGCGCGCCTTGCGGCGGATACCGAAGCTCAACAGGCGCATTACCTGTTGCAATGGCCAGGACAAGCCTTGTTCTTGGGCGAACTGTGCAGTGGGCGGGCCCGAGATGGAAATGAGCTGGCCGCCGGGCTTCAGGACCTTGAGTGATTTTTGCAATACGTCCGGGCCGAGGCTGTTCAACACCACGTCGTAGTCGTGCAGGACGCTTTCGAAGTCTTGCTGTTTGTAGTCGATGACCAGATCGGCCCCCAGTGCTTTGACCCATTCGACGTTCGCGGTGCTGGTGGTCGTGGCGACGAAGGCGCCGAGGTGTCTGGCCAACTGGATGGCAATGCTGCCAACCCCACCGGATCCCGCGTGAATCAGTACTTTCTGACCCTTTTTCAGTTGTGCGGTTTCGATCAGTACTTGCCACGCCGTCAACGCGACCAAAGGCAGGGACGCGGCTTGTGCCATGCTGGTATTGGCAGGTTTTCGTGCGACCGCGTTTTCGTCCACGGCGATCCATTCGGCGAACGTTCCGATCCGCGTTTCCGGCGGGCGAGCGTAAACCTCGTCTCCCGGTTTGAACCGCGTCACCTGTGAGCCAACCTCAACCACGACACCCGCCAGATCATTGCCCAGTATGAGCGGTAATGCATAGGGCAGAATCAGCTTGAACTCGCCACTGCTGATCTTCGAATCCAGCACATTGACGCTGCTGGCGTGTACCTCGATCAAGACATCACGGGCACCCACCACAGGGGCAGACGCTTCGCCAATGCGCCCGGTGTTCTTTCCATAGCGATCAATCAGAAATGCTTTCATCGTAGTGCGGCTCTTGGCGGTTGTAAGGAGGGTAGCTGGCGCGTTGCGGTGTTGCTGCGCCGTGTCGTCAGGCGTCGAGGAATGCCTGCGCCTTGGCGACAAAATCAACGCAGTGCTGGAAAATTCCGCCGTGCCCGGCATCCTCATAAATCACCAGTTGTGCGTTGGGAATACGCTTGGCCAGCGCCATCGAGTTGACGCTGGGCACCATGATGTCGCTGTCGCCGTTAACGATAAGCGTGGGTATGCGCAAGCGTCCGAGGTCTTGCGGCGGCTGTTGGCCCCACGCGGTGATCGCTTTCAACTGGCGCAAAAAAGCGCTCGGTGTCGGGCCTTTGTCGCGATTGTTTTTGCGTGCTTTCAGGCGTCGCAGATACAGCGACGCAGATCGACGGCCATTGGCTGTCGAGGTGAAGAACAGGTAGACCTTGGGATCGCGAAAGGTCAGCAAGCCTTTGAGGATCAATGGCCAGGTGACCGCACCGACTCTGTCGATGCCGTCGCCACCGGCCGGACCGGTACCGGTCAGAATCAAGCGACGCACCCGATCGGGCGCCTTCAGGGCGATGTCCTGAGCAACGAAGCCGCCGAGCGAGAATCCCAGTACATCAACGGTTTCCAACCCCAGCGCCCGGATCAACTGAATGGCATCGTCAGCCATTTCGCCGATGGTCAGTGGCGCGGTTCCACCAGAGCCGCCAATACCGCGATAGTCAGTGGTAATGACCCGTCGGGTTTGTGCCAGTCCATCAATGATCGCGGGATCGAAGTTGTCCAGCACGGCGCCCCAATGGTTGAACAGCACCAGAGGGACGCCGATAGCAGGGCCGATGTCGCGGTAAGCGAAGCGCACGCCGTTGACCGTGATCGACTGGTTCGCCGCGTTGCTGAATGGCGTCGACGCGCCAGTGTGGTTATTTGCCAGGGTTTGATTCATTTCTGCTCCGGATCGCGGGCCGGATTCGATGCAGTGACTTGCGCCTGCATCGAATCCGCCGCGCGTGTTCGCTACCAGACAATCACTGTGGGTTGAGGTAGCGCTGAGCAACCGCAGACTGACGGATTTGCCCGATCAGGCCCTGACGTGCGCCTTGCAGATCATCCCAGCGTTGCGCTTCGTGCAGCGGCGGGATGGTCACCGGTTCGCGACGATCGAAACCGACCAGAGCGGCATCCACCAGATCGCCCACTTCCATGATGTCGCTCAAGGTGTTGATGTCGATGCCGGAGCGATCCCAGATCTCCGTACGGGTGGCGGCGGGGAGTACGGCTTGCACGTAGACGCCCTGAGGTGACAGTTCCAGGCTCAGTCCCTGGGACAGGAACAGGACGAAGGCCTTGGTCGCACCGTAGACGGTCATGCCGAACTCCGGTGCCAGACCCACCACCGAACCGATGTTGATGATCGCGCCGTCACCGGCCTTGACCAGACGTGGAGCGATGGCGCTGGCTAGGCGCACCAGTGCGGTGGTGTTGAGGGCGACCAGTTGCGCAACGCTGTCGGTGCTTTGGTCGATGAAGTTACCGGAGAGGGCGGCGCCGGCATTATTGACGAGGATGCCGATACGGGCGTCGTCGCGCAGGCGGTTTTCAACGGTGCTCAGATCAGCGAGTTGGGTCAGGTCCGCCGGGATCACATCGACGGTGACGTCGTGTTCGCTGCGCAACCGGGCTGCAAGTGCGTCCAGGCGTGCCTGGTCGCGGGCGACCAATACCAAATCGTGGCCGCGTTGCGCGAAGCGCTCGGCGTAGACCGCGCCAATGCCGGTGGAGGCGCCAGTGATCAGAACAGTAGGGCGAGTGCTCATGGGGGATCTCTCTTTCAGGATGTGAGAAACAGAACGCGCTCAGTTGGCGCTGACGCTTGATTCAGCCAGCGTCGGGTAGTCGATGTAGCCTGCCGCACCGCCGCCATAGAGGGTGGCGGGATCGAACGCGGACAATGGCGCGCCCTGCTTGAGGCGCTCCACCAGATCCGGGTTGCCAATGAACGGGCGACCGAAGGCGATCAGGTCGGCGTGGTCTCTAGCGAGCTGCGAAGTCGCCAGGTCCAGGTCATAGCCGTTGTTGGCGATGTAGGTGTTTTTAAAGCGCTGGCGCAGTGCGCCGAAGTCGAAGGGCGCCACGTCGCGCGGGCCACCGGTCGCGCCTTCGACCACGTGCAGATAAACCACGCCGAGGGCATCGAGTTGCTCGGCGACGTAATCGAATTGCGCCTGCGGATCGCTGCTGGAGACGCCATTGGCCGGCGACACCGGAGACAGGCGCACACCGGTGCGATTGGCGCCGATTTCATCAACGACGGCCGCCGTCACTTCAAGCAACAGACGCGCCCGGTTTTCAGTCGAGCCGCCATACGCATCGGTACGCAGGTTGGCGCTGTCCCTGAGGAATTGATCGAGCAAATAGCCGTTCGCGCCGTGAATTTCCACGCCATCGAACCCGGCGGCACTCGCGTTTGCCGCAGCCTGGCGAAAATCCGAGACGATCCCTGGCAGTTCGCTGGTCTCCAGCGCGCGCGGCGCCGAGACATCTTCAAAGCGATTGTTGACGAAGACTTTGGTGGCGGCGCGCAGCGCAGAAGGGGCCACGGGGGCGGCGCCGTTTTCTTGCAGATCAACGTGCGACACGCGGCCGACATGCCACAGTTGCAGAAAGATTTTTCCGCCCTTGGCATGGACTGCATCGGTCACCTGGCGCCAGCCGTCAATCTGCGCCGGCGTGTAGATTCCCGGGGTGTCCTGATAGCCCTGACCTTGTCGGGAAATCTGCGTGGCTTCACTGATCAGCAAGCCTGCGCTGGCGCGTTGGCTGTAATAGGTGGCCGCGAACTCGCTGGGTACAAAGCCTGCGCCTGCACGGTTGCGAGTCAGCGGTGCGAGGACGACGCGGTTCGACAACGTCAGGTCGCCAAGTGTGTAAGGGGTGAACAGCGTCTGGTTACTCATCTGGTATTTCTTCCGTGCCCGTTGGTGGAGATCGGTGTGCGTGCAATTAGGATGATGATCGAAATCTAAACTGTCAACGGTTTTGATTATGACCAGCATCTATGTATGATTGGCGCAAGCATTCCCAATGAACACGAGGTACTGCACGTGCGAGTGACCAAGGCCCAGGCGCAGGCCAATCGAGAACACATCGTCGAGACCGCTTCCGAGCTGTTCCGTGAGCGTGGCTTTGACGGCGTCGGTGTGGCGGATCTCATGGCGGCTGCCGGTTTCACCCACGGTGGTTTTTACAAGCATTTCGGCTCCAAGGCCGATCTGATGGCTGAAGCCGCTTCCTGCAGTCTTGCCAAGTCGCTGGCAGGTGCCGAAGCGCTCGACGTGCCTGGCTTCATCGATGTCTATGTGACGAGAGAACATCGCGACGGACGTGGCAGCGGTTGCACCATGGCCGCGCTGTGTGGCGACGCGGCGCGTCAATCGGATGAGGTGAAAACGACGTTTGCCGAAGGGATCGAGCGCACCCTGCAGACCCTCGGAGACAAATATCCAACCGGGCCGGACGCCGTGGCGGGCGAGGGGAGGAAGAAAATGATCGACCTGCTGTCGCGGGCTGTCGGCGCGATTGTGCTGTCGCGTGCCTGTCCGGATGATTCCGCCCTGGCCGACGAGATTCTTGAGGTGTGCCGCGCTGAAATGCTGGCTTCGTTGCCGGTTGACGAGGAGACGGTCTGAGGCGACGCTGGATCGTCGTATCGCTCAACAGCCGGTTGCGCTTCCTACCAGCGCCTATGAGCAGATGGACCTGAAGCGCAGTCTCAGCGGCAACGTAAAGGTCAGGAGTACCGTTTCAGACGCTCACGCCAGTTGCCACCGTGAGTACGCTGGCACGCCTCCTCGGAGTCGAAACGCACGTTGCGCTCTGAAGGGGAAAGGTCGATATCGGCTTCCCTCAGCGCAGTGGCCGTCAGTTCGAAGAGGCGTGCCTTGGCATCAGTCAGTGCGAGGTTTTTGTCGGCTTCGGTGTCGAACACCCAGATGACGTTCAGGGTTGCCGCCAACGCGTTCAGGTCAGCGGTGTGAGTCAGCCAGGTGAAGCCTTTGATTTCAGCTTTTGCGGCTTCACATGCATCGGTGAGCGTGGCAATCAAGCGCCGCTCGATTTGCGCCAGTTCACGTTTTCCAGGGGGCATTGCAGATCCTTTGACGACAGTGGTGGTGTGGTCTCAATGTAATTGCTGAGGTTCACAAATCCTCATGTCCAACCCGAATTCCCTGTGGGAGCGAGCTTGCTCGCGAAAGCGGTAGGTCTTTTATGTCAGTGTTGACTGACTTGGCGCCTTCGCGAGCAAGCTCGCTCCCACAAAGGTTGCTGTGAACCGGGATGCCCCTGTCCAGCACAAATCTTTGTGGGAATGTGGCGTCAGTCCAGATCGCTGGCCTGATGTCGCTCCGCAACCTGACTGGCCTCGTCACCCCAGGTGCGATTGACCCGCTGGCCACGCTTGACTGCCGGGCGCTCGGCGATTTCTTCTGCCCAGCGTTGCACGTGGGTGTACTCCTGGGCCGCAAGGAATTCAGCCGCCGAATACACGTTATTGCGCACCAGTTGCCCGTACCACGGCCAGACCGCGATGTCGGCGATGGTGTAGCTGTCGCCGGCCAGATAGCGGCTCTCGCCAAGGCGCCGATCAAGCACGTCGAGCTGACGCTTGGCTTCCATGGTAAAGCGGTTGATCGGGTATTCGAGCTTCTCCGGCGCATACGCGTAGAAGTGCCCGAAGCCACCGCCCAGATAAGGTGCGGCGCCCATCTGCCAGAACAGCCAGTTCAGGGTTTCCGTGCGGCCGGCGGGATCTTTCGGCAGGAAGGCGCCGAATTTCTCTGCCAGATACAGCAGGATCGAACCGGATTCGAATACCCGAATCGGCGGCTGTGCGCTACGGTCGAGCAGCGCCGGAATCTTCGAGTTCGGATTGATCTCGACAAAACCGCTGGAGAACTGATCGCCCTCGTTGATGCGGATCAGCCACGCGTCGTACTCGGCCTCGGTGTGCCCCAGTGCGAGCAATTCTTCCAGCAGGATGGTCACCTTGACGCCATTGGGCGTCGCCAGTGAATACAGCTGCAGCGGGTGTTTGCCCACTGGCAGGGTCTTTTCATGCGTCGGCCCGGCAATCGGGCGGTTGATGCTGGCGAAATGGCCGCCGGACGGGGCTTCGTGTTTCCAGACTTTGGGCGGTACGTAGGGCGCTTTACTCATGAAATGGGCCTCATGGTGAACTTGCCGAGAATGACCTGACGGGTATCAGACCAGACAGCATAAACGCTCTAGCTCAAGACTGCGCAACTCCCGGAATCATCAAACATGCCGCCAGCCCCATCAACGCGATCCCGATAGCCTTGTCGAGGAGCCGCTGTTTTTCCAGCAGGCGCCGGCGTAACCGTTCGGTGGAGAAAAACAGCGCGACCAGGCTGAACCACAGCCAATGAATGACCGACATGAACAGGCCATAGGCGAAGTTCATCGTCAGCGAACTGTCTGGCTCCACCACCTGACTGTACGCCGCTACCACGAACAACATGGTTTTCGGATTCAGTGCATTGGTCAGAAAACCTGAGCAGAACACCTTCCAGGCACGGGGTGCCGAAGCGCTCGCCTCGGCAAATGTCAGTACAGATTTATTGGTGAAGGATTTGATGCCCAGATAGACCAGGTAGCCGGCACCCAGCAGTTTCATCATCCAGAACAGCAGCGGCGATTGGGTGATGATCAGCGCCACCCCGAACACCGTGTAGAACACATGAACCTGCACGCCACAGGCGATGCCCAGCGCAGCCAGCAAACCACTGCGCCGCCCGTAGGCATAACTGTTGCGAGTGACCATGGCAAAGTCCGGGCCGGGGCTGATCACCGCCAGAACAGTGATGGCGATTACCAGAAACAATTCATTCATCCCTACGCTCCATCGCGTTATTTGCGCTACTTGAATTCACAAATACAGAGCCTGCAGCATCGCCGCCAACAGCGTGGATGGAATTAACAGGCCCTGAGCGGCGACATGATGGAGAAGTGTCTTTGGCAAAAAAAACGATTTATAGTCGCGAAAATCTGTGAGAAATCATCGTCTATATGAACCTGCCTCCGCTGGCTGCCTTTCGCTTCTTCAACACCGCCGCCCAGACCCAGAGTTTCGTCAAGGCCGCTGAGTTGCTGCACGTCACCCACGGCGCGGTCAGCCGTCAGGTGCGCTTGCTGGAGGAGGCGATCGGGGTCGAATTGTTCGAGCGGCGTAACCGCGCGATTTTTCTCAATCACGCGGGACGCTTGCTGTTCAACGTCACCGCGCCGATGTTCGAGCAATTGCAGAACACGGTTTATCGCCTGCAGCGTGAAGTCCACGACGATGTGCTGGTGGTGTCCTGCGAGCCGACCATCGCCATGAAGTGGCTGATCCCGCGTTTGCCCGACTTCCACAGCGCCCATCCGCAGTTGCAGGTGCAGTTACTGACGGCCGGCGGGCCGATCGACTTCGCTCGTTCAGGCGTGGATCTGGCAATCCGCCGCGACGATTTCCATTGGGACGAGACCGTGCACGGCGTGACTGTTTGTGAAGAGTGGATCGGTCCGGTTTGCGTGCTGTCCAGTCGTCCTGACGGCGATCATTTGCGCGGCGCCTGCCTGCTGCACAGCAAGACCCGCCCGCAGGCGTGGGACAACTGGATGCGACAGACCCGGATCGGCGCGGCAGGGGGCAGTCGGGTCGATTACGAGCATTTCTACCTGTGCATTCAGGCCGCGCTGGCCGGGCTGGGCGTCGGTATGGCGTCGTTTCTGATGGTGCAGGACGAACTCAAATCCGGCCAGTTGATCGCGCCGTTCGGCTTCGTTCGCGACGGTTCGAGTTATTGCCTGCTGTCACCGCGACCCTTCGAACAGAGCGCCAATGCCATGCTTTTTCGCGAGTGGATTACCCAGCAGATGAGTGCGTGCAGCCAAAGGCTCGGGGGTGATCTGCAGCCTTGAAAGTGCAAGAGCTGCTGTGGATCAACCAGCTTGCACTGGCCAGCGCCTATTCAAGTGCTCCGTCAAATAATCCATGAAGGCTCTGACCTTCGGCGTCATCGCCGCACGTTCCTGTACGCACGCATAGATGTCCATCGGTTCGACATAAGCCTGCGCTTCACCTTGGAGATCGTCGAACAACGGCACCAATTGCCCGCTCTCGAGATAGGGCGCAGCGACGAATTCGGCCAGGCGCGTGACACCTGCGCCGTTGACTGCCATTTGCGCCAAGGCATCGATGTCGTCGCTGATGGCGGTGGCGTTGATCGGGGCGTCGTAGCGCTGACCGTCGCGGATCAGGCCCCAGCGCAGAAAGCGGCCATCCAGTGGATAGCGGAACGCCAGGCAGGCGTGGTGTTGCAGGTCTTGCGGTGATTGCGGCACCCCGGCGCGCGCAAGGTAGGCGGGAGCGGCGCAGAAGACGAAGGGCAGGGAAACAATCCGGCGCGCGACGATGCCGTCTTCCAGTTGCGGCTTGATCCGCAGGCTCAGGTCGATGCCGTTCTGGATGTGATTGATCTTGCCATTGGTGGTCGACAGCTCGACCAGCAGGCGCGGATGCAGCGCGGCGAAACTGGCGAGTAACGGCGCCAGGACGTGGCGGCCGAATGCACTGGTGGAGGCGATGCTCAAGCGGCCCTGCAATTCGCTTTCATCGTTGATGATTGCGCTTTGCGCTGACTCCAGATCAGCCGCAATACGCCGCACCTTTTCGTAATACAACGCGCCGTTTTCAGTCAGCGCCATGCTGCGTGTGGTGCGCTGCAGCAGGCGCACGCCCAGGTGCGTTTCCAGGCGACTGAGGGTCTGGCTGACCGCTGCCGCACTGACGCCCAGGGTTTTGGCGGCGCCGACGATCGAGCCGGCTTCAACTACTTTGATAAAACTGGCAATCGCCGCCAACAGATTCATCCGTGTCCCGCCGCGTGGGTTTGATTCGTAAGTTGTGCTTTATAAAGTACCTGTGGCGGGCCGTCTAGTTGAGGGCAGGGGGCTTTGCTAAGGTGCCGGCTCCCTGTCAATGGATGGAAAAGCCATATGAATCAAAGAACCACTACCGATGCCTTGTATCCTACACGGCGCAAGCTGTCGCCGCGTGCAACGCCGTACGTGTTTGCGTTGTACATGGCGACGATCATGGCGTTCCTGATGTCGCTGGTGATCACCGCCGCCAACTCCGGGATTGATAACGACTACCTGAGTAATGCGCTGCACGCCTACAAGCTGGCGATGCCGGTGGCTTTCCTTTGCATCCTCGTGGTGCGGCCGATCGTGATCAAACTGGTGGCGATGACGGTGCATCCGCATCGTTGATGAGCCCCGATCTTTTGATCTTCAAAAACAACAGCAAAAGATCGCAGCCTTCGGCAGCTCCTACAGGGAGCGGCTCGGCAACGCCGTCGGGTAAAAACAATCGAAACTTCGCGCGCTCCCAAGCTGTCCAGACCCATGTACCGCCCGGCGGATATCTCGCCGGGCAGGCTTCATGCACAGGTGACAGGCGAGGAACGAGATGACGACGACAGTGGGAGATTTTCTGGTTGAGCGGCTCAGCCAATGGGGCGTCACGCGGATTTTTGGTTATCCGGGAGACGGCATCAATGGTGTGTTCGGCGCGCTCGCCCGAGCCAATGGCAAGATCGAATTCGTTCAGGCCCGGCACGAAGAAATGGCCGCTTTCATGGCCTCGGCCCACGCCAAGTTCACGGGCGAATTGGGCGTGTGCATTGCCACTTCGGGGCCGGGTGCTTCGCACCTGATCACTGGGTTATACGACGCGCGCATGGATCACCAACCGGTGCTGGCGATTGTCGGCCAGCAGGCGCGGACGGCGCTCGGCAGTCATTACCAGCAGGAGCTGGATCTGGTCTCGATGTTCAAGGATGTAGCCGGAGCGTTTGTGCAGCAGGCCTCGGCACCGTCGCAAGTGCGGCATTTGCTTGATCGCGCCGTGCGTACGGCGGTTGGCGAGCGGCGGGTGACGGCGATCATCCTGCCCAATGATCTGCAGGATCTCGAGTACGAGCCACCGGCGCGGGCGCATGGCACTGCGCACTCTGGCGTCGGTTACACCAAGCCGAAAGTGCTGCCCTACGAGGCGGATCTGCAGCGCGCTGCCGACGTTTTGAACAGCGGTGAAAAGGTTGCGATTCTGGTGGGCGCCGGCGCGTTGCAGGCGACGGATGAAGTGATCGCCATTGCGGAAAAACTCGGTGCTGGCGTCGCCAAGGCGTTACTCGGCAAGGCTGCGCTGCCGGACGATTTGCCGTGGGTCACCGGTAGCATCGGCCTGCTGGGCACCGAACCGAGCTACAAGATGATGCACGAGTGCGACACCTTGCTGATGATCGGCTCGGGTTTCCCCTATGCCGAGTTCCTGCCCAAGGAAGGTCAGGCGCGTGGCGTGCAGATCGATCTGCAACCCGACATGCTCAGCCTGCGTTATCCGATGGAGGTCAATCTGGTCGGCGACTCCGCCGAAACCCTTGCTGCACTGCTGCCGTTGCTCGAACAGAAAACTTCGCACAAATGGCGCAAGAAAATTGAAGGCTGGCGCAGCACCTGGGAAAAGACCCTGGAAAAACGCGCGATGTCCAAAGCCGATCCGATCAATCCGCAGCGGGTGGTGTATGAGCTGTCACCGCGCCTGCCGGATCAGGCGATCATCACCAGCGACTCGGGTTCCTGTGCCAACTGGTACGCCCGTGACCTGAAAATTCGTCGCGGCATGCAATGTTCGTTGTCCGGTGGCCTGGCCTCGATGGGCGCTGCCGTGCCGTACGCGATCGCCGCCAAGTTCGCCCACCCCGAGCGCGCGGTGATTGCGCTGGTGGGTGACGGCGCGATGCAGATGAACAACATGGCCGAGCTGATCACCGTCGCCAAATACTGGCGCCAGTGGAGCAGCCCGAAGTGGATCTGTGCGGTGTTCAACAACGAGGATCTGAATCAGGTCACTTGGGAGCAACGAGTGATGGAGGGCGATCCGAAGTTTGAAGCGTCGCAAAGCATTCCCGACGTGCCGTATCACCTGTTCGCCATTTCCATCGGCCTGAAAGGAATTTTCGTCGACCGCGAAGAAGACGTCGCCGCCGCGTGGGAGCAGGCGCTGGCCTCGGACGTACCGGTGCTGATCGAGTTCAAGACCGACCCCAACGTGCCGCCGTTGCCGCCGCACATCAAACTCGAACAGGCAAAGAAATTTGCCACGACCTTGCTCAAGGGCGACCCGGACGAAGCGGGCGTGATCGTGCAAGCCGCCAAGCAAGTACTGGCCAGCGTCCTCCCCGGCAAAAAATAACCCCATGTAGGAGCTGCCGCAGGCTGCGATCTTTTGATCTTGAAAAAGCAAATCAAAAGATCGCAGCCTGCGGCAGCTCCTACAGAGGGCCGTGAGGGATAAACCAATGAGCAAAACCGTCAGCGCCCACGACCTGCACATCAGCCTTGATCCGTTAAGTGAGGAGGGGTTGTTCAAATGGTTGCTCGCCAGTTTCCTGATGGGCAAGCGCATTCAGGCCGGCATTGCCGCCGAGGCCTATCGAGTGATTGCCGAGCGGCATCAGCGCGATACGCTGCGCAAACTCGCCCACTGCACGCATCGACAATTGGTCGGCATGCTCGGTGAGGCGCATTACGTGCGTTACGACGAAACCACGGCCACGCGGTTGCTGGCCCTGGCGGCGCGGCTCAATGATGAGTACGCCGGCAAGGTCGGCAACATCGTCAAGGCCAGCGTCGATCGTGCCGAGTTCGAACAGCGCCTGATGGCGTTTGACGGGATTGGTCCGAAGACCGTGGAGATTTTCATGCGTGAAGCGGCGAGGGTGCTTTTTTGATGTTCATCGGTTGCGCAGGCTGGAGTCTGGGACGTGAGTATTGGCCGCAGTTTCCGGCGGAGGGCACGCATCTGCAGCGTTATGCCGCGCGGTTCGACTGCGTGGAAATCAACAGCTCGTTCTATCGCCCGCATCGGCGTCAGACCTATGCGCGCTGGGCGGATTCGGTACCGCCGGGCTTTCGTTTTTCGGTGAAGGTGCCAAGGCAGATCACGCATGAATTGCGTTTACAGAACTGTGATCAAGCGCTGGACGAGTTCCTCGGACAATGCGAGGGGCTGACTGACCGGTTGGGCTGTCTGCTGGTGCAACTGCCACCGTCGCTGACATTCACACCTGAAATTGTCGAAGCGTTTTTCGTGGCGTTGCGCCAACGCTTCGCCGGTGCCGTGGTGCTTGAGCCACGGCATGAGTCGTGGGTGGTGGCGGCGCCGATGTTGCAGGCGTATCGGATTGCCCAGGTCGTGGTCGATCCGTCGCGGATCAGTACCGACGGTTCGGCGCAGGGCTGGGCGGGTGTGCTTTATTGGCGGCTGCACGGTTCGCCACGCATTTACCACAGCGCCTACGATGAGCGCTATCTGCAAGCGCTGGCAGAGCAAATGAAAGTCGCGGCAGCAGAGGGTGCCGCGGCCTGGTGCATCTTCGACAACACTGCCAGTGGTGCCGCGCTGGGTAACGCGTTGGCACTGGCAGCGTTGATGGCAGATTGAGGCAGGCGGACAACCACTCGCAGAAGGTTGTCGCGCCGACGCACATCAGCGGTTCAGGAAACCCAACAGGTCTTCGTTGAGCGCCTGGGCGTGTGTCACGGCAAAACCGTGCGGTGCCCCGGCGTAGACTTTCAGCTCGGCGCCCTTGATCATCGCCGCCGCCTGTTTGCCGGTGGTTTCGAACGGCACGATCTGATCGCCGTCGCCGTGGATTACCAGGGTCGGCACGTCGATCTTCGTCATGTCCGGACGGAAGTCGGTTTCGGAGAACGCGGTAACGCAATCCACGGTGCCTTTCAGCGAGGCGAGCAGGGCGACGTTCAGGGTTTGCGTGAGCACGCCGTCGGAGACTTTCTGGCCCTGATTGGTGCCGTAGAACGGCGCGGCGAAATCAGCGATGAATTGCGCGCGATCCTTGAGCAGACCGGCCTTGATCCCGTCGAACACCGAGGTGTCGACGCCCTGCGGGTAGTCGGCTTTCTTGCCGAACAGTGGCGTCACTGCGCCGAGCAGTACCAGCCCGGCAACGCGCTCGCTGCCGTGGCGGGCGATGTAGCGACTGACGTCGCCGCCACCCATGGAGAAACCGACCAGCGTGACGTCGCGCAGGTCGAGGTGGTTGATCAGTTGCGCGATGTCATCGGCAAAGGTGTCGTAGTCGTAGCCGGTCCATGGTTGATCGGAGCGGCCGAAACCACGGCGGTCGAACGCAATCGTGCGGTAGCCGCGACTGCTCAGGTACTCCATCTGGTATTCCCACATGTCGGCATCCAGCGGCCAGCCATGGCTTAACAGCACGGGTTTGCCGCTGCCCCAGTCCTTGAAATAGATCTGTGTGCCGTCATCGGTAGTGAATGTGCTCATGGGAACTCCTTGCTGTGGGCGATCGTTCGGAAGGCCGGATGCCGCAATGGCCGCCCATCACTATCGGTGCAAATCGCGGCTGTCACTTGTACGCAAGTGCTCAATTGCCATGGCGGGTGGCGTGGTTCTTTTCCAGCGTCACAGTTGTAAGATGCAACCACACGCTGGATTTGATGGAGAAACACCCTGTGAAGCGCAAAAGCCTGCACGGCAACGCCTGCCCGGTCGCCCGTACGCTGGACCTGATCGGCGACTGGTGGTCGCTGCTGATCATCCGCGATGCGCTGGAGGGCATCCGCCGCTTCAGTGATTTTCAGAAGAATCTGGATATCGCCAAGAATATGCTCAGCGCTCGGCTCAAGAGCCTGGTAGAGCAGGGGATCCTGCAAACCGTGCCGGCCGCCGATGGCGGTGCTTACAAGGAATACGTGCTGACCGAACGCGGCAAGGCCCTGCAGACGGTGATCGTCGCGCTGTCGCAGTGGGGCGGGGAGCACCTGTATGCGCCGGGCGAACCGGGCTCGGTGATGGTTGATGCGCAGCAGCGGCAGCCGATCAGGAAGCTGGAATTGCGTTCAGCGGATGGCCGCTTACTGGCACCTCAGGACGTGGCGACGAAGTTGGGCGTTGCGCACTGAACCAAGGATTCCCCTCGGAAAACCGCAGCCGCGTCGATTGTTCAATCCCTGTTACAAACCCGACAAAAGGTTGAAACGATTGTTTGACGTCAAAATGATGGCCATCTAATATCGCGCCACTATTTTGATGTCATTCCGTATCGAGGGATCGAACATGTACCCACCCGCCCTCGCGGCGAGGTTGTGCGTAGCTTTGCTGTGCCTGTCTCCGCTTCAAATTGCCTTCGCTGCACCCACCCCCGGTGAAACCGACCTGATCCGCGATCGCCAGAATCGCTTGCTCGAAGAGCAGCAGCGGCGTCTTGAAGACCTGAAAAATCTGCCCGGCAAAGAGGCAGGTCCGGCGCAACCAACGGCGCCCACCGATACCCGCTGTTTCCCGATCAAGGACATCGAGCTCAAGGGCGCCGACAGTCTGTCCGACAGCGACAAAACCCGCCTGCTCAAGCCCTACATCGACCAGTGCCTCGGGGTGCCGCAACTCAACGAGCTGCTCAAGGTCATCACCGACCATTACATCGAGAAAGGTTTGGTCACCAGCCGTGCCTACCTGCCGCAGCAGGATCTGTCCGGCGGGCACCTGAAAGTGCTGGTGGTCGAAGGCAAACTCGAAGGCATGAAGGGCGCCGAGAACAGCAAGCTATCGGAGCGTGAACTGGCGATGGCATTTCCCGGCAAGTCCGGCGAACTGGTCAACCTGCGCGAGATCGAGCAGATGGTCGATCAGCTCAATCGCCTGCCGTCCAATCAGGCCAAGATGGAGCTGGCGCCGGGCAAAAACGTCGGCGGCAGTGAAGTGCTGGTCACCAATAACCCGCAGAAGCTATGGCGGGCCGGACTGTCGCGCAGCAACGACGGCCAGCGCAGCACCGGTGAACAGCAGTGGGGCACCACCTTCGATTGGGACAGCCCGCTGGGCCTGGCCGATCAGTTGAGCCTGCGCGGCGGTCACGACGCAATGACCGATCACCAGCACACCTCCAGCAACGCCATGCTCAATTACAACCTGCCGTGGGGCTGGTGGAACTTCAGCTACACCTACAGCCAGAGCGACTACCGCTCGCAGATCGCCGCCAACGGCTACAACTTCAAGCAGACCGGCGACAGCGAAAACCATCAATTGCGCGCCGAGCGAGTGATCCATCGCGACTCGGTGAGCAAGACTTCGCTCAGCGCCGGGCTGTCCTACCTGCGCACCAACAACTACATCGAAGACAGCAAGCTCAAGCTGAGCAGCAACCGCATCAGCGAAGCACAGTTCGGTTTCAACCACGGTCGCCGCATCGGCAGCGCCTTCGTCAACTTCGACGCCGGCATGCAGGAAGGCATCGGCGCGTTCGATGCGCAGGGCAGCCACGATCCAGGCCCCGGCGAGCCCGACGCACGCTACCGCAAATACACCGCGACTCTGAGCTACCTGCAGCCGTTCAAGGTATGGGGCGAATCCTTCAGCTTCAGCAGCCTGATGACCGGCCAGCGCAGCGAAGACGTGCTGTTCAGCCCGCAGCGCACCAGCCTTGGCGGGTCAGCGTCGATCCGTGGCTACAAGGATCAGTCGTTGTCCGGCGACAGCGGCGGCTACTGGCGCAACGATCTGCGCTGGAGCCGACCGGTCACGGCCGAATGGCTGCGCCCGGTGTTCGCTGAATACGGCACCAGCCTCGGTTACGACCAAGGCGTGATTCGCGGCGACCGTTACAACGGTGATCAGCACGGACGCATGTCGAGCAACTCGCTGGAACTGTTCGCCCGTGGTCAACACGTGGCCGCCAGCGTGACCTTTGCTCACTCCCTCGAACGCCCGGACGTGCTGACCGAGCGTGAAGCGCCGATCTATTTCCGCCTCGACTTTTTCATCTAATTCAAATTCTTCGAGACCATCGACATGGATGTTCGTCAGTTCGCCTTCCTTGCAGGCCAGCCTTCTGCGGCCGTAAAAAACCGTGAGTCGTTTCTGGGCATGCCCAAGCGCGGGCTGGCGTTCCTGCTGGCGAACGTGATGTTCTGGCAACCGATGTGGGCGCAGGCCGACGGCATTGTCGTGGCCAACCCCAACACCGCGCTGGATCGGGCCGGCAATGGCGTGCCGATCATCAACATCGCCACGCCCAACGGCAGCGGGCTGTCGCATAACCAGTTCCACGATTACAACGTCGGCGCGCAGGGTGTCATCCTCAACAACGGCTCGGCGCAAACCTCGAACACCCAGTTGGCCGGGCACATCATCGGCAACCCGAACCTGAAAAACAGCGGCTCGGCGCAAGCGATTCTCAACGAAGTCATCAGCGGCAACCCAAGCCAGTTGCGCGGTTACACTGAAGTGGCGGGGCAGTCGGCGCGAGTGATAGTCGCCAACCCCTATGGCATCACCTGTAATGGTTGCGGCTTCATCAACGCGCCGCGCGTGACGCTGACCACCGGCAAACCGGTGCTGGATGGCGCGGGGCGGCTGGATCGTTTTCAGGTTGATCAGGGTTCTGTGGCCATCGAAGGCACCGGGCTTAACGCGACCAACGTCGACCGCTTCGAAATCATCACCCGCAGCGCGAAGATCAATGCGCAACTGCAGGCGCAGAATCTGACGATTGTTGCCGGGCGCAACGACGTCAACGCACAGACCTTGAACGCCACGGCCCGCGCCGATGATGGCAGCGCCAAGCCGCAACTGGCAATCGACTCTTCGGCACTCGGCGGCATGTATGCGGGAGCGATCAAACTGGTTGGCACCGAGGCCGGGGTCGGCGTGAAGCTCGACGGTAAACTGATCGCCAGCGGTGGCGATATTCAGCTTGATGCCAATGGTCAATTGAGCCTGGTTGATACCTCGGCGACCGGTGCGGTCAACGTCAAGGCGGCCAGTCTCGATGCGCGCGGGCCGGTGTATGCCGGCACGACATTGAACGTGCAAACCCAAGGTAATCTGACCAACCGCCAGACCCTGGCTGCCCGCGACAGTATCAACCTCAGTGCCGGTGGTCAGCTGACCAACGCCGGAGTCATCGAGGCCGGGGTCAACGCCGACGGCAGCCGTAACGCCAACGGTGATCTGAACCTGAGTGCGCAAAACCTCGACAACACTGGCAAAAGCCTCATCGCCGGCCGCAATCTGACAGTCAGCACTGCGCAAACCCTGAGCAACCAGGGCGGTACGCTCAGCGGACAAACCACGGCGATCATGGCGGGCACACTGGACAACCGCAATGCGGGACGCGTGCTCGGCAACGCGACGCTGAACGTCACCGCCAATCAGCTATTCAACACTCAAGGGGTGATCCATAGCTCGGGCAATCTGACCGGTAGTTTCGGTCAGATGGACAACAGCAACGGCGAGTTTTCCAGCAACGGCGTCACCCGGCTCAACGCGGCAACGGTGAACAACCGCAGCGGTCAGATCCTCGGCGATCTGGGGCTGAATATCGACCTCAGCGGCGCGCTGGACAACCGTGACGGCGTGCTCGGCTCCGGCCAGTGGGTGAGTCTGCAGGCGGCCAGCCTGGATAACCGCGATGGCGGTGTGCTCGTCAGCGACGGCAGCCTGACCGTGCGTCTGCGCGGCGCACTCGATAACCGCAACAAAGGCGAGATCACCGCCAAGGGCGCCATCGATGCGCAAGCCGGCAGCCTCGACAACCGCGACGGCAAAGTCATCGGCAAAACCACACTGGCACTGCGCAGCGATACGGCAGACAACCGCACAGGCGTGATCCAGGCTGATCAGCAACTGACGCTCAACGTCGATCGCCTGGACAACCGCGACAAGGGCCAGATCACCGGCAAGTCCGGTATCGCTTACGCCGGTACACGTCTGGACAACAGCGGCGGACTCATCAGTGCGGTCGGTCCGGTCAGCCTCAACGCGGGCGAAGTGCAAAACGCCGCAGGTCGGATCTCCAGCCAAGGTGATCTGACTGCGGCCATCGGGTTGCTGCAACAGCAGGGTGGTGCGCTGGTCGCTCAGGGCAATCTGAGCCTGACCGGCAAGACGCTCGACAACCGCAATGGCGGTCTGGTCGGCACCACAAAAGCGCTGACCCTGACACTCGACGACATCGACAACCGCAACGGCGAAATCTCCAGCAGTCTGCTGCTCAACATCAAGGGCCAGCGCCTGGACAACAGCGACGGCGGCAAGCTGCTGGCCGGCACCGATCTGGGCCTCGCCGTGGCGAAGCTGATCAACCTGAATAAAGGCCTGATCAGCGCCAAGGGCGCAACCACGCTGACTGGTAGCAGCCTGGATAACAGCGGCGGCCGCTTCAACAGTCTCAATGGTCTGGTGATTACCCTCGACGATGCCTTGATCAACGCGCAGGGCACTATCAGCAGCGAGGGCACGCTGACGGCCAATCTTGGCGGGTTCGACAACAGCGCCGGTAGCCTGAGCACAGCCGGCGTATTGTCGGTAACCAGTCGTGGCGCGGTGCTCAATCGGGCGGGTTCGATCAGCACCGACAGCTCCTTGACCCTGACCAGCGCCAGCCTCGATAACAGCCAGAAAGGTTTGATCAGCGCCAAAGGCGCCAGTCATGTCGATACCGGTGACTTCGATAACAGCCTGGGCGGCAAACTCACCAGTGAAGCGTCTCTGACGCTCAAGGCCGCTCAGGTCAACAACGCCACTGGCCGGATTGCCAGCCAGCAAGCGTTGAACGTATCGGTCACCGGGCTGGATCAGCAGGGTGGCGAACTGTTCAGCAAATCCGACCTGACCCTTGATTTGAACCATGGGCAATTGAACAACCAGAACGGTCTGATCAACGCGCCCGGCACCCTGCTGCTGAAAAACCTCAATGGCGTGAACAACCACAGCGGCGAAATCTCCAGCCAGCAAGCGTTCACGCTCGCGGCCAATGACCTGGACAACAGCAACGGCAAGTTGATCAGCCAGCAAGGGCTGACGCTGCGTATTGCTCAAGCCCTGAATAACCTCAAAGGTGTTATTTCTGCGGCGGCACTCGACAGCCATTCTGTCAGCCTCGAGAACCAGGATGGCTTGATCAGCAGTCGTGGCCCCCTGGTGCTGACCACCGACAAGACCTTGAACAACCAGTCCGGCACTCTCATCGCCGACAGTGAACTGACGCTGACCGCCGATACGCTGGTCAACCAGCAGGGCAGCATTGCCGGCAAGTCCGATGCTTCCATTCAGGTAAAAAGCCTGAACAACCAGAACGGTAAACTGATCGCCACCGGTGTGCTCAAACTGAGCGCCGAGACCCTCGACAATCGCCAGAGTGGCTTGCTCGGTTCGACCAAAGCCATGACCCTGACGGTCGATGCGCTGGACAACCGTGGCGGCGAAATCACCACCAACAGCGATCTGCTGCTGACCGGTAAAAAACTCGATAACAGCGATGGCGGCAAGGTCTTCACCAGCCAGGCACTGACGCTCACGGTCGATCAGTTGCTCAACCGCAACAAAGGCCTGATCGACACGGGCACGCTGCTGAAGCTGCAAGGACGTTCGCTGGACAACAGCGGCGGTGAGTTGCTCAGCCAGCAGAACATGCTGCTGAACCTCAGCGGCGACTTCACCAACTACCTCGGTAAAGTCAGCAGCGAAGGCGCGCTGACCGTCAATTCCGCGCAACTGAGCAACACTCAGGGCAGCCTGTCCAGCGCTGCAGACCTCACTCTCGACAGCACTGGCAAGGTCGATAACCAGGGCGGACGAATCGTCACCGATGGCCTCCTCGTGCTCAAAAGTACCGGCCTGGATAACCGGCAGAAGGGCACCCTCAGTGGCAAAGGCGCGGTCACGGTCACGACCGGTGACTTCGATAACAGCAGCGGTTCGCTGAGCAGCGCCGACACGCTCGACCTCGTCGCCGGCCAGGTCACCAACAGCGATGCCGGCAGCATCGGCAGCCAGGGCGCACTGACCGCATCGGTGACAGGCTTCGATCAACAGGGCGGCAAGCTGCTCAGCAACACGCGCCTGGGCCTGGACCTGAACCACGGCCAGTTGAACAACATCAACGGCGTCATCAGCGCACCCGGCACTCTGCTGCTCAAGCAACTCAACGGTGTCAACAACCAGGGCGGCACGATCTCCAGCACTGAAGCGTTCACCCTGACCGCGCAGAGCCTGGACAACAGCAACGGCAAACTCCTGAGCAATCAGGGCCTGACCCTGCGCATTGCCAACGCGCTGGACAACGTCAAGGGGCTGATCGGCGCGGCGTCGATTGATGCGCGGGCAGGCAGCCTGAACAACAGCGGTGGCAGCCTGGTCAGCCGTGGCGATCTTGAACTTACGGTCGATGGCCTGTTGCGCAACGATGCCAGCGGCCTGATCAGTGCTGCGCAGGCGCTGAACATCAGCAGCGCCGATCTGAACAACCAAAGCGGCACGCTGCTGGGTGTCAGCGAGGTCACGCTCAATGCGATGGCGCTGAACAACCGTGACAGTGGTTTGATCAACAGCAAGGGCAATCTGAAGCTGACCGCGACCAGTCTCGACTCCAGCAATGGCGGTGAAGTCTCCGCCGCGGGTGACATCGATCTGACCCTGACTTCGTTGACCCAGAACGGCGGCCGCCTGTTGGGCGACCACGCCATCACGCTGGACCTGGCCAATGGCGACCTCGACAACCAGAGCGGCCTGCTCACCTCCAAGGGGCCGTTGACCCTCAAGCGCCTGCGCGACCTGAACAACCAGCGCGGTGAGATCTCCAGCAACCTGAGTTTCGACGTCATCGCTCGTGCCGTGAACAACAACGCCGGCAAGTTGATCAGCGGCGAAAAACTCTTGCTGCGCGGCACCACACTGACCAACCAGAAGGGCTTGCTGTCCGGCTGGCAAGGGTTGAGCGTCAGCGGCAACAGCCTCGACAACCGCGACAGCGGCACACTCTCGAGCAAATTCGGGGATGTCGCGGTCGAGCTCCAGGACGCGTTGCTCAACAGTGGCGCCGGTGCACTAGTTGCCGAGGGCAGCCTGACCGTCAAGGCCGGCAGCCTCGATAACAGCAACAAGGGCATTCTGAGCAGCGGAGCAGGGCAGAGCCTGACGCTAAGCGGAGCGCTCAATAACAGTCAGGGCGGCTTGATCGCCAGCGACGGTGCGCTGGATCTGCTGAGCATGGCGCTGACCAACGTCGGCGGCGCGATCAATGCGCAGCAGGCGATCAACGCCACGGTTTCGCGACTGGACAACAGTGGCGGCCAGATCGCCAGCAACGACGCGATCACCCTCAACCTCAGCGGCGACCTCAACAACAACGGTGGCCGACTGGCTGGCGCGGGTCCTGTGCTGATCAAAGGCGTGACCGACCTGAGTAACCAGAACGGCCAACTCGCCAGCCAGAAGAATCTGAACCTGTCGACCGGCACGCTGGACAACAGCAACAAGGGCACCATCGCCGCCAGGGATCTGCTACAGATCACCGCCAGCGGCGCAGTGCGCAACAATGCTGACGGCTTGATCTACAGCCAAAACGCTGCCCTGCAACTGAAGGCGGCGAGCCTGAACAATGGCAAAGGCGCGCTGCAAAGTGAAAACGGCCTGACCCTCGATGTCAGCGGCAATCTCGACAACCAGAGCGGCAAAGTCATCGCACAAAACGGTGATGTCAGCGTCAACGCCGCCGACATCGATAACCGCGGCGGCATCCTGTCCAGCATCAAAGGCGCACTCGAAGCGCGCACGGTAGGTGTGCTGCGCAATGGCTACGACCTCAACAACAACCGTCAGGGCGGCATCATTCAGGCACAGGGTCTGAAGCTGTCGGCACTGGCCGGGCTGGACAACAACGGCGGACGCATCTCCGCGCAAGCGACAGACGCGAACATCACCACGGCCGGATTCGATAACCGCAACGGTGTGCTTTATGCCAAAGGTCTGGTGAGCGTCAGCGGCACCAATCTGGACAACGGTGCCGGGCAGATTGCCGGTGAGCGCATCGACTTCGGCCTCAGCGGCGCGCTGAGCAACGTTGCGGGTGTCATTGAAAGCAACACGCAACTCGCCGTCAGGGCGGCCAGCGTCAACAACCAGAATGGTCGTCTGCGTTCGCTGGGCAACTGGGGCAAGACCGATTTCCAGATAGGCGGCCAACTCGACAACCGTAACGGCGTGCTGGAAACCGCCAACACCGACATGACCGTCAACGTCGGCAGCTTCCTCAATGACGGCGGTCAGCTCAACCACGTCGGCCGCGGCAAGTTCGAGATCTCCACGGCAAATGTGATCGGTGCGGGGGGCAGCATCACCACCGGTGGGTTGCTGGAACTCAATGCTGATACCTGGAACAACTCCAGCGTGATTCAGGCCGGAACCTTGAACGTCAATGTCCGGCAATTCAGCCAGAGTGCCAACGGCAAGTTGCTCGCCTCGGATGTGTTGCAGGTGCGAGGCGGCAACTGGACCAACGACGGCTTGATCGCCAGTGATGGCCTGATCGATATGCAGTTGACTGGCGGCTACAGCGGTAATGGCCGACTGTCGAGCCAGCGCGGGACTTACCTCTCTGCTGCACAGATGAACATCGGCGCGAGCGGCAGTTTTGCCGCGGGTGCGACCTCGATCATCAGTGTCGGTGGGCAGTTCACTAACTCCGGGCGCATCACCTCCAGCCAAGACCTGACCGTCAATGCCGGTAGCGTGACCAACTACGGCACCTTGGGTGCGGCGCAAAACCTGAACATCAACACGCCTTCGTTGCTCAATGATCGCGGGCTGATTTTCAGCGGCAACGACATGACGCTCAGTGTCGGCAATCTGACCAACCAGCACGGTGATTTCTACGGGTTGGGGAATGTGACCATCAAGGGTTACGGCGGTGCTGCGCGGGCTGCAGGTGTCTACAACATCTCCGGGTCAATGGAGAGCGGTGGTGGGTTCCAGATCAACGCCGATGTTTTCGAGAACCGTACCGAAGGTCCGGTGATGTCGGGCGATCGCAAACTGATCTCGGGTTATATCGCCAATATTTGCAATGACTGCCAGGGTGACAATTACGTCTTCACACTGATGGCCAAAGAGTTTTATCAAAGTACGGACACTGATAGCAGCGCCTCGGCAGTGCTCAATGTCGGTAAGGATTTTGTTTTCCAGGGCGGTACGTTTCTCAATAGCAAAAGCACCGTCGCTGCTGGCGGCAATATCAATATCACCGCTGACAGTCTCAAAAACATCGGGGCGAAAAGCGGCACCATCGAACGCACAAGTACTTACATACTCAGCATGACCGACGGTGGTACCAAGCGGTTCTTTGACAGTGTCGTGACGCCTTACAACCAGCGCAATAACCCTGATTTTCCGTTTGTTTATTACATCGGAGCGGGAGGCAGCATACGTAAGGCCGTTCCCAAGTCCACGCGTATCAGAGAAGGGGGGCGCGACGGCGAGTGGTTTGACGTTGTAACACTCAAGGACAGCGAAACCGGCGCGGTCGTCAGTAAGCTGCGTGGATGGGGCAACGCGATACCAGGCCTGAATTACGGCTTTGAAACCACAACTCCCTCCCTGTATGACCCGAACAATCTGGTTGAACTGCCCGGCCAGTTGACCCAGTACAACGCGGAGTCTGTCAATGAGGTCGCTGTGGACAGCACCGGTGCCGCGAGCACCAACACTGGCCGCAATGCAGTCATCCAGGCGGGTGGTAACGTTTCGATCACGGCTGCCAAGGAACTGGAAAACAGCGTTATCCACCAGGACTACGGTTCGGCGGGAGGCACCAACAAAGTTGGTAACACCAACGTCGGCAACACCGGCACCACCGTCATCCGGATCAACAGCCAACTGCCGCCGGACCTCGCCCAGCAGCAGGTCAACCCGCTGTCCCTGCCAGGCTTTTCCCTGCCAACCGGGGAAAACGGTCTGTTCCGCCTGAGCGGCCAGGGCGCCGCTGATACCGCGCCGACCGCCGCAACCGGCCCGGCGCCGACCTGGACCGTGGGCGGGCAAACCGTCGCCACGGAAGCTCACGTCGTGGCTGGCAGCAGCGGCGGCCCGCGTAACCTTTTCATTGACGCGCCGCCCGCGGTCTCCGACAGCACGCGCGCAGTGGATGCGTTCCACCGCACCCCGAGCATCGTGCAGGCCGTGGCCAGCACGGTCGACGTCAACGTGCCAGTGAAACCCGCCGGCCCGGGCATGAAAGACCGCGGCAACGACGCCAGGGAGTCGATCGACACCCGTCCGGTGACCCGCGTCACCGGTCTGCCGGACACCAAGGCGCCGTCCAGCGCGCACAAATACCTGATCGAAACCAACCCGGTGCTGACCGACCTCAAGTCGTTCATGAGCTCCGACTACCTGCTGGAAAAACTCGGCTACGACCCCGACCAGAGCGCCAAGCGCCTCGGCGACGGCCTCTACGAACAACGCCTGATCCAGCAAGCCGTGACCGCCCGCACCGGCCAGGCTTTCATCGACGGCCAGACCTCCAACGAGGGCATGTTCAAGTACCTGATGAACAACGCCATCGCCAGCAAGGACGCCCTCAACCTGTCGGTAGGCGTCGGCCTCACCTCGCAGCAAGTCGCCGCGCTGACCCACGATATCGTCTGGCTCGAAGAGCACGAAGTGAACGGCGAAAAAGTGCTGGTGCCGGTGGTTTATCTGGCGCAGGCCAATGGTCGTCTGGGTCCTACCGGGGCGCTGATTGCCGGTAATGATGTGACGCTGATTGCCGGTGAGAACCTGGACAACGTCGGGACGTTAAAGGCGACGAATAATCTGTCGGCGACGGCGGGTAAGGATCTGGTCAACAGTGGAGTGATTGAGGCGGGCAATCGACTTGATCTGTTGGCGACCAATAATATCGTCAACAAGTCCGGCGGGATCATCACCGGGCGCGATGTGAACCTGACCACTCGCACCGGGGATGTGATCAACGAACGGACCATCACCTCGTCCGACAACAGCACCCGCTTCGGCACCCAGCATCATGACTACGCCGACAACGCCGCACGGATCGAAGCGGCCAATGACCTGACCGTCAAAGCGGCCAACGACATCAACATCACCGGCGGCGTGATGAAAAGCGGCCAGGACATGGTTCTGAATGCGGGGCGCGACATTAACGTGCCGTCGGTGCAAGTCACCAACAGCGTGTTCCATGACGATCGGCACAACAGCAGCGACATCACCCAATTGGGCGCTGACATTGATGCTGGGCGTGACTTCAAGGCTGATGCGAGTCGTGATCTCACAGTCATCGCCAGTCAGATCGACGCCAAGCGTGACCTTGCGATGTCAGCCACGGAAAACCTGACTGTTAGTTCGGCTGCTGATGAAGAACATTCTTTATCCAAGAATAAGAAAGTTACCCGTCAGGAAGATCACGTCAGCCAGGTCATGTCCGGTATTACCGCAGGCGGTGATGTGGCGTTGGCTGCGGGCCAGAATCTTGCGGTGATCTCCAGCCGCATCACCTCAGGGGATGAGGCTTATCTGGTGGCCGGGGACCGTATCGATATCCTTGCCGCGCAGGACACGGATTACTCGTTGTATGACATGAAGAAAAAGGGCAGCTTCGGCAGCAAAAAAACCAAGCGCGACGAAGTCACTAGCGTCACTCATGTCGGCACTGGAATCACCACAGGTGGAGACCTGATTTTGGTCAGTGGTGGTGATCAGCGCTATCAAGTGGCGAAGCTTGATAGCGGTAACAACCTGATGGTGCAAAGCGGTGGTTCCGTGACCTTTGAAGGGGTAAAGGACCTCAAGCAGGAAAGTCACGAAAAAAGCAGTAGCAGCCTGTCCTGGAACTCCATGAAGGGTAAGGGGCACACCGACGAAACCTTGCGACAAAGTGAATTGACCGCGGAAGGGAATCTGGTGATCAGAGCGGTCGATGGACTGAAGATTGATATCAGGCAAATCGACCAGAAAACGGTGAGCCAGACCATTGAGACAATGGTGCAGGCTAATCCGCAGTTAGCTTGGTTGAAGGACGCCGAGCAACGCGGAGATGTCGATTGGCGCAAGGTGCAGGAGGCTCATGAGAGCTTCAAGTACAGCCACTCTGGACTTGGTCAGGGTGCGATGTTGGCGATCATCATCATCGTGACCGCATTGACTGCGGGTGCAGCAAGTGCCGCTGTAGGTACGGCGGCTGGAGCGACGGCAGGGTCGGGAACCGCCATGGCGGCTGCAGGAACTTCGCTTGCAGGCACTGCGACTGCCGCCGGTTGGGCGAATATTGCTGCAACTGCTGTGTTGACGTCTGCTGCCAGTGGCGCAGTGATCAGTACGATCAATAATGGAGGGAATCTGGGAGCAGTTATCAAGGATGTCACTTCAACCGACAGTCTGAAAAATTATGTAGCGGCTGGGGTTAGTGGTGGCATTGCGGGTCAGGCTATTGGTGTTCGATTGGCGGTTAATTCGGCACTGAAAACTGTTGTCAACGGTGGGAAGTTCAAAGACAACTTGAGTCAGGCGGTAATCGGCCTGGCGGCAGATGCCTTGAGCGGTGCCATTTACGAAAAAGTCGGTGATAGCCTTCTTGGCAGTGGTTTACCAACCAAAGTCGCCGTGCATGCGATTGTCGGTGGATTGATCGGTGAAGCTGCCGGTGGAGACTTTGCAACCTCCGCATTGGCTGCCGGCGCGAACAAGGCACTCATTGACTTAGCCGGGGAGAAAATATTCCCGGGTGCTGCGCACGATCAAGTACTGGCTATGACCTCTCAACTGCTGGGCATGACGGTAGCTGCCGCAGCGGGAGGAAGCGATAAAGATCAACAAGTTGCAGGATGGGTGGCACAGCAGGCTACAGCTAATAACTACTTGACCCATGCGCAGAAAGAGGCCATTTCCAAGCAATTGGTAGAGGCGTGCGGGAAGGATGTGCAATGTCAGGAAAATGAGCTGAACAAGTGGAAGCCTATAGCCGATAGCCAGAATGGTTTCAATGAGGCTGAGCAGGCTCAATTTGACCAGGCTAGCAAGACCCTGGGAGAGAAATTGCTGCTGAATTGTCAGTCGGATTTCTGTAAGGCTTTCACTTTAGTCAGCGTAAAAATGGCGAACCTGAGCTGTGGCACTATCTCGTGTTTGCGAGAAACAGCCGGAGAAACTCAAAAGTCGCAATACCTGCTGCAAGGGCAATGGGGTAAACTTTTTCTTGATGCGTTAGGAGATGGTGGTGCCATCGCGGGTGCGATTCTCCCAGTCCTTACGGCCTCCAAAGCAGTGGGGGGTGCAGAAGCAATTATTGATGGCGCAGGTGGTGTAAAAGTAACTGGTGGCACTGTCGGAAAGGTGGATGATCTAGCTACCAGTGGCTTAAGTTCAGGGTCAAACCTTCCAAGTGGAACAGGCCTTGGTGGTTTCAAGGTCGGCTTAAGTGCAGACGACATCACTGCTATAAATTCACAGTTTGGCGGTTCGGTTTCATTTAGAGAAGTTGATACGGCTATTGCAAATGCTGCCAATTATGATGGTTTTTATAATAAGGTTGGCTCAATGATCAGGGATATTGCTGGCGGGCATCTGTTTGATAATGGGAACAAGCGGACTGCCGTCGAGGTGGTTGAGCAGTTGATTATAAGAAACGGCGTGGATGGCCCGCCAAAACAAATTATTTGGAATGTGGTGGATAAAGTTGCGACAGGGGAACTGACTAATGTCCAAGATATTTCAAAAGCATTAAGAGGGCTGGATTAATGTCTTTCTATGAGCTTTCTGAAAAGTATGCAGCCCGTTTCGGTTCGCCAAGTATGAATAGCGTCGGGCTAGAGGAGTTTATTCAAATACTAGAGTTGGTGGCGATGAAAAATAAGGGTTTTTTCATCTTTAAGGTGGATGGTGAAAGAGAGAGTAATGTTTATACTTTTGTTTTAAATATGTCGACAAGTAATAATGTTGTAATAAGGAAAGATACAGATAGCGTGCGGGAAGGTATGGAGTATTTTTTCTCTGAGCTTGAGCGGCTCGGCATATATCCATAACTTGATGTTTAGACATTTTGCCTAGCCTCGATTGCATAACCTATATTGATGTTTGCTGTAAAAGTGATTTGAATTGCACCGGCCTCGCGCCGGTGTTGTTCTATCTACTTAGGGCAATAGGTAATGCAATAAAGGTAAATGGGGACAGTCCACGTTTAGAAAGCACTCCGAAAATGTGGTCTGTCCCCGTTAACCCTCAAAAATTCAATTGAATGTATTGACAGTGGAAAATTGAATATGCGAGTCGATAGTATGTTTAGTCAGGCTAGAGCTATGGTTGCAGGGAACTATAGCTACGCGATTGATGAGCTTGGTTTTCGTCCGGAACAAGCGTTTGCGTATACTCAAGATGAATTGGAGCGTCTTATGCGAAAGGATGCTCCTGGCGCTAACGCTGTTCTTCAGACTGCTATTTATTTGGAAGGCATTCGTCGTGGACTAAGGCTGTCAAGGGAAAGTCAATACGCTATTGATATGTTGGAGGTTTTGGCAGATACGTACGAAAAGTGCAGCGTTGAGAGTCTTATAGAGATCGGCGTTGATGATAAAGAATTAGAGATCATCCAGTCTGATATGGACACTGTTAGGAAAGTGTTTTTGTGATTGAAATTATTAGGCCGGGTTTCAATTGTTTCTATGAAGGTGGACCTGTGATAAATGGGGACAGACCCTGAGGGATCCCCACAAATCTACTCAATTTGGCGGTGGAATATCCCAGAAGATTATTTGCATGCTGAACTGAAAAGCCCCGAACTACTCGGGGCTTTTTTTATTTGGGGCGGGCAGTCAGCAATGACTTAACGAAACGCCGGCACCACATCCCTGATAAACAACTCCAGCGACTTCTTCTTCTCCTCATGCGGCAGACTGTTGTCACACCAGAAACTGAACTCATCCACCCCCAGCTCCTGGTAATACTTGATTCGCGGAATAATCTCTTCCGGCGTACCAATCATCGCCGTCTTGTGCAAACTCTCCAGCTCAAACTCTGGACGCCCGGCAAACTTCTCTTCAGGGCTTGGAGCGAGGAAGCCGTTGACTGGCACCTCCTTGTTGCCGAACCACGCATCAAACGTGCGGTAAAAACGTGAGATCGCTTTAGCGCCGACTTTCCAGCCTTCTGGGTCGTCAGCCGAATGCACGTGGGTGTGGCGCAGCACCATCAATTGCGGACGCGGTACATCTGGATTGTTATCCAAGGCGGCCTGGAACTTGTTCTTCAGGTCGACAACTTCTTCATCACCTTTCATCAACGGCGTGACCATCACGTTGCAACCGTTGGCCACGGCGAAATTGTGCGAATCCGGGTCGCGGGCGGCGATCCACATCGGTGGGTTCGGTTTCTGAATCGGTTTTGGCACGCTGGTCGAGGTCGGGAATTTCCAGATGTCGCCGTCGTGGGCGTAGTCGCCTTGCCACAGGGCGCGGACCACCGGGACCATTTCGCGCAGGGCCTGACCGCCGCTGGAGGCGGGCATGCCGCCGGCCATGCGATCGAATTCGACCTGATAGGCGCCGCGCGCGAGGCCGACTTCCATGCGTCCATTACTGATCACGTCGAGCAACGCGCATTCACCGGCCACCCGCAGCGGGTGCCAGAACGGCGCGATGATGGTGCCGGCGCCGAGGTGGATGGTGGTGGTTTTGGCGGCGAGGTAGGCCAGCAGTGGCATCGGGCTCGGCGAGATGGTGTATTCCATCGCGTGATGTTCGCCGATCCACACGGTGCTGAAACCGCCGGCCTCGGCCATCAGGGTCAGTTCGGTCAGGTCTTCGAACAGTTGACGGTAGCTGACGCTTTCGTCCCAGCGTTCCATGTGGATGAACAGGGAAAATTTCATGACGCTTCCTCGGATCTTTTATTGTTGAGGCTACAAAACTGTGTGGGAGGGGCTTGCTCCCGAAAGCGCTGGATCAATCGACATCTCTGGTGGCTGACACATCGCCTTCGGGAGCAAGCCCCCTCCCACAGTGGATTTGTGTGGGGTTGAAGTTTTGCTCAGGCCAGAACGGGCAGGGCGCGCATCTTGCCGTGGCAATACACCAGCGGCCCGGTGTGCTGCTCCGGGACGATCAGGTTCTTCACCGCGCCGACCATGATCGCGTGGTCACCACCTTCGTATTCGCGCCATAACTCACATTCGATGATAGCCGTCGCGTTGGCCAGGATCGGGTTGCCCAGCTCGCTCAACGTCCACTCGATGCCCTGCGCCTTGTCCTTGCCTTTACGGGCGAAGGCATAAGCTTCGCTTTGCTGGCCGCCGGACAGGACGTGGATCGCGAATCGCTTGTTCTTGATCAGCACGGGATAAGAATCGGAGCTGTAGTTGGGGCAGAACAGCACCAGGGCCGGGTCCATCGACAGTGAACTGAAGGCGCTGGCGGTGAGGCCGACGATCTGGCCGTCATCGTCCAGCGTGGTGATGACAGTGACGCCGGATGGAAACGAGCCCATGACTTGTTTGTAGATGGCAGCATCGATCATTGGACGGTCCTCGGGTGTTGTGACGCGATTTTTATGTATTTGTTGGTCTGATGGTATACCAGTATTTTTTCTTTGCAAGGGCTTTTAGGCTGAACCGATAAACGTGGTGCTTTCGTCGGAAACTCAGCATTTATTGGGCTTCTGGCTGGCCTGCAGGCCGCAGTATCAGTGAGGATGGCGGATCAGGTAGCGCCGTAAACTACGGATCAGTCTTGTGAAATGTTTGGAATACCATAATATGGTCTGCATCTGAGGGGCAACCCAGAGTCCCCCCGGTTTGGCTTCATACAAAGATAAGAACAGACAAACTCGAGTTCATGAATATGTCCCAGATGTCCCAGATGTCCCGGCAAGATCCGTTGATCGAGAATCACACGGTCGACTACGTCCCACTCGCGGAACGCCACGGGAAGGCCCGCGACCTGTTCACCTTATGGTTCAGCACCAACATCGCGCCACTGCCCATCGTCACCGGCGCCATGGTGGTTCAGGTGTTCCATCTCGACTTGCTTTGGGGGCTGCTGGCGATTGCGCTGGGGCACCTGATCGGCGGCGTGGTGATCGCCCTGGCGTCGGCGCAGGGGCCGCGCATGGGCATTCCGCAAATGGTGCAGAGTCGTGGCCAGTTCGGGCGTTACGGCGCACTGCTGATCGTGTTTTTTGCGGCGCTGATTTACATCGGTTTCTTCATTTCCAACATCGTGCTGGCCGGTAAGTCGATTGTCGGCATCGCACCTTCGGTACCGGCGCCGCTGAGCATTTTGATCGGTGCGCTGGCGGCCACGGCGATTGGCGTGATCGGCTACAACTTCATCCACACGCTCAACCGCATCGGCACCTGGGTGATGGGCAGCGCGCTGCTCGCCGGTTTCATCTACATCTTCGCCCACGACTTGCCGGCAGACTTCCTGACGCGCGGCAGCTTCAACCTGTCGGGCTGGCTGGCGACGGTGTCGCTGGGGATTATCTGGCAGATCAGTTTCTCGCCGTACGTTTCCGACTATTCGCGTTATCTGCCGGCGGATATCGGTATCGCCAAACCGTTCTGGGCGACCTATTTGGGAGCGACGCTGGGGACGATTCTGTCGTTCAGCTTTGGCGCCGTGGCGGTGCTGGCAACGCCTGAAGGCACTGAAGCGATGGCTGCGGTCAAGCAGTCCACCGGTTGGCTCGGGCCGATTCTGATGGTGCTGTTCCTGCTCAATATCATCAGCCACAACGCGCTGAATCTGTACGGCGCGGTGCTGTCGATCATCACCTCGATCCAGACCTTTGCCAGTCAGTGGACGCCGAGCATCAAGGTGCGTGTGCTGTTGTCGAGCGTGGTGCTGGCGGGGTGCTGCGTGGTGGCGCTGGGGGCCTCGGCGAATTTCATTTCGCAGTTCATCGGACTGATTCTGGCGTTGCTGCTGGTGTTGGTGCCGTGGGCGTCGATCAACCTGATCGACTTCTACCTGATCAAGCGCGGCAGCTATGACATCACCTCGATTTTCCGCGCGGACGGCGGCATTTACGGGCGCTTCAATCTGCACGCAATCATTGCCTATTTCATCGGGATCATTGTGCAACTGCCGTTCGCCAATACGTCGCTGTACGTCGGGCCGTACGCCAATCTGGTCGACGGCGCCGATCTGTCATGGCTGTTCGGCCTAGTGGTGACGGTGCCGTTGTATTACTGCCTCGCCACACGTGGGCAGACCCGGCAGAGCAGGGCGGCGCGGTTGAGTTATACCGACTGACCAATCATCAATAAACTGTGGCGAGGGAGCTTGCTCCCGCTGGACTGCGCAGCAGGCCCTGCTTTTCTAAATCGAAGAGCGAGGTCCGCTGCGCGGCCCGGCGGGAGCAAGCTCCCTCGCCACAAATGATGTTTCCTTAGCCCTTGTGCATTCCAGCGGACATTCAAATTGGCCATTTCGATCCCCTTTTGGCCCGTCAACCACTGTGCCGCGGCCCCGCGGTCGGCAAGAATCAAAGCCATAACGAAACGCTGGACCTTCCTTGCCCTTGGCTACCTTTACAGCCGCTGCCGTGTACAGAACATAAAAACCATCGATCTCACGTCGCAATCCGGGGAAACAAACATGGTCACGATGAAACGCATTCTGGGTGCCACCGTGTGTGGGCTGACGCTGCTGGCCAGCGCGGTGCACGCCGAACAGCGCGAACTGCGGGTGTACAACTGGGCGGATTACATTTTGCCGTCGGTGCCCAAGGATTTCGCCGCGAAGACCGGCATCAAAGTGACCTGGGACACCTTCGACACCAACGAATCGCTGGAGGCCAAGTTGCTCACCGGCAACTCCGGTTACGACCTGGTGGTGCCGTCGAACCAGTTCATCGACACCCAGATCAAGGCCGGCGTGTTCCAGAAACTCGACAAGTCGAAACTGCCGAACTGGAGTCATCAGGATCCGGCGCTGCTCAAACTGCTCGACGCCAATGACCCTGGCAACCAGTACGGCGTGCCCTACATGTACGGCACGGTGCTGATCGGTTTCAACCCGGCCAAGGTCAAGGCTGCCCTCGGCGACAACGCGCCGGTCGACAGCTGGGATCTGGTGTTCAAGCCGGAGAACATGGAGAAGCTCAAATCCTGCGGCGTGGCGATGCTCGATTCGCCGTCGGAAATTCTGCCGCTGGCCCTGCATTACCTCGGTCTCGATCCGAACAGCCAGAACCCGGCCGACTATGAAAAGGCCAAGGATCTGATGCTGAAGATTCGTCCGTACGTGACCTACTTCAACTCGGCCAAATACATGACCGACATCGCCAATGGCGACATCTGCGTGGCCATCGGATACTCCGGCAGCTTCTATCAGTTCGGCAACCGCGCGAAAGAGGCGGGTAACGGTGTGGTGGTCGATTGGCGTTTGCCGAAGGAAGGCGCGCCGATCTGGTTTGATACTTTCGCCATTCCGAAGAGCGCGAAGAACGTCGAAGAGGCGCATGAATTCCTCAACACCTTGCTCGATCCGAAAGTCATTGCGCCGATCAGTGATTTCCTCGGCTACCCGAACGTGAACAAGGACTCGATGCCGCTGGTGAACAAGGACATCACCGGCAACCCGAACCTGACGCCAACGCCTGAGGCCCTGAAAACCCTCTACGTGGTCCAGCCACTGCCGCAAAAACTCGAACGCGTACGCACGCGAGTGTGGACCAGCATCAAGTCCGACAAGTAACGCCGCGGTCACCTGTAGGAGTGAGCCTGCTCGCGATGCGTCGTGTCAGCCGACATTGATGCTGGATGCACCGGCCCCTTCGTGAGCAAGCCCACTCCCACCCTGGATCTCGGCGAGTCGCAGATCTTTCATTCACTGCCAATCCACTGTGGGAGCGGGCTTGTCCGCGAAGGCGTCCGCTCAGCCGACATTTCCATTGAATCTCACGCCGCCATCGCGAGCACGCTCACTCCTGCAGATGTTGTGTCATTCGGTGCGTTGGAGGTTTTCCTTGCGAGTGACGATCAGACTCAACACCACCGACCCCAGAATCACCCCGCCGACCACCGCCAGTGACCATTCCACCGGCATGTGAAACCAAGGCATCAGCGTCATCTTGCCGCCGATGAACACCAGCACAACTGCCAGTCCGTACTTGAGCAAATGAAAGCGGTCTGCCATGTCTGCCAGCAGGAAGTACAACGCCCGCAGGCCCATGATCGCGAAGATGTTCGAGGTGAACACAATGAACGGATCGGTGGTGACCGCGAAGATCGCCGGGATGCTATCGACTGCAAACATCAGGTCGCTGGCCTCGATCAGCACCAGCACGAGGAACATCGGCGTGGCCCAGCGCACGCCGTTCTGCAGCACGAAAAAGCGCTCGCCGTGAAAGCCCTGGGTGATCCGCATGTGCCCGCGCACCCAGCGCAGCAGCGGGTTTTTGTCGAGGTCCGGTTGCTGCTCGGCGAACATCAGCATCTTGATCCCGGTGATGATCAGGAACACCCCGAAGGCATACAGCAGCCACTCGAACTGCGACACCAGCCACACCCCGGCGAAGATCATCGCCGCGCGCATCACGATCGCCCCGAGTACGCCGTACAGCAGCACCCGGCGCTGCAATTCCGGTGGCACGGCGAAATAGCTGAAGATCATCACGAAGACGAACATGTTGTCGATCGACAGTGACTGCTCGATCAAATAACCGGTGAGGAATTCCAGCGTCTTGCGCTGGGCAATTTCGGCGCCGAACTCGCCGTTCAAGTACCACCAGAGCAACCCGGCGAAGGCCAAGGCCAGTGCGCACCAGGCGATCACCCAACAGGACGCTTCCCGCACTGAAACGCGGTGTGCCTTGCGTCCGCCGAAGACGAACAAATCCAGTGCAAGCATGGCGAGGACGAAGACGATAAACGCGCCCCACATCCATGGTTCGCCGATATTGATGTTGGTGGTTGGCATGGCTGGCTCCCTGGCTTTTATTGAATTAGGGTCAGGCAGGGCCATGCTAGCGGCGATTTTGGTTGCAAGAAAAATCGCTTATTTCTGAGCAACAGTTCGGGAAAAGCGAAGTGTCGCGATCAGGGAGGGGGAATAGCGGCGACGGGAATTGAGACCTTTTGCGGCCTCAATCCCGTCCGTGTTCGCTTACTTGGCGGCAGTCAGCGCCGGAGTGCGCGGCGGCACCTGACGCTTCGATCCGGTAGCCTCAAACGCCGAGGCCAGACGCAACAGATTCGAGTCATCGTAAGCACGACCGGCGAAAGTCAGACCAACCGGCATGCCGATGTCGGCCATGATCCCCATCGGCACAGTGACAGTCGGCACACCGAGATGCCGGATCGCCAGATTGCCGTTGGCGACCCAGATGCCATTGCTCCAGGCGGTGTCCGCCGATTCCGGATTGATATCGGCATCTGCCGGGCCAACGTCGGCGTTGGTCGGGAACAGCACAGCGTCGAGTTTCAGTGTGTCCATCCAGTCTTCGAGGTCGAGCTTGCGGGTCTTTTCCAGACCGCGCAGGCCATCGGGCAGCGTCGGGATCTGATCCCACGGAGTGATCCCGCGCTCGGCCATGCGCACGTATTCGTCCATGCCGGCGGCCAGATCGCCTTCACGGTTGGGCAGGGTACCCGGGTCGTGCGGGAAGATTTTCGGCCCGTCGACATCGGCCAGGCGATTGAGCTTCGGATCGCCGTTGGCGCGCAGGAAATCGTCGAAGGCCCAGGCCGACAGATCCCACAGTTCGTGGTGGAGGAATTCCTTGGAAACGATGCCGCGATTGAACACGGTCGGCGCGCCGGGGCGGTCGCCTTCGCAGTTGGAAACCAGCGGGAAATCCACTTCGATGACTTCGGCGCCGGCCGCTTCCAGAGCAGCGCGGGCCTGTTTCCACAGGTCGATCACTGACGCACGAGTGTTGATGCGCTGCCCGGTCGGGCCGCCGATGCCTGGGGCTTCGCTGGTGCCGGCTTCGGGGTCGGCGTTGATGTACATCTTCGGTACACCGAGGCGTTTACCGGCCAGTGCATCGGACTTTACCGCCAGCTCGGCGTAGGAAGCCGGGCGCACCGAATCGACGCTCGGGATCGGTACCCACGGCTGCAGGCGCCACAGATCGCCACGGGTGTCGGGGTCTTCAGCAACCACCACGTCGAGCACTTCAAGCAGATCGGCCATGGTGCGGGCGTATGGCACCACCACGTCCATGGTCGGCGTCAGCGGCCAGTTGCCGCGCACCGAGATCACCCCGCGCGACGGCGTATAGGCGCACAAACCATTGTTCGACGCCGGACCGCGACCGCTCGACCAGGTTTCTTCCGCCAGGCCGAACGCCGAGAAGCTCGCCGCGGTCGCGGTGCCGGCACCGTTGGACGAGCCGGAAGCAAACGGCGCAGTCAGATAAGCAGCGTTATACGGGCTTTCGGCCCGGCCATAGACGCCACGCTGCATGCCGCCATTGGCCATCGGCGGCATGTTGGTCTTGCCCAGGCAGATCGCTCCGGCGCCGCGCAAGCGTTCGATGGTGAAGGCGTCGCGATGCGCCACCAGATCGGCGAAGGCCGGGCTGCCGGAAGCCGCGGTCAGACCCTTGACCAGATAGCTGTCCTTGGCGGTGTAAGGGATGCCATCCAGCGGGCCGAGGGTTTCGCCCTTGGCCCGGCGTGCATCGGACGCCTGGGCCTCTGCCAGTGCTTCGGGATTGCGTACGACCACGGCGTTCAGTGCGGTGGCGGTGTTCGGGCCGTCGTAGGCGTCGATCCGGGCCAGATAGGCCTGCACCAGTTCAACCGCGGTGGTCTGGCCGGCTTCGAGCGCCGCGCGTAATTGAGCAATGGAGACTTCAGTGACTTCGATCATGCTGTTACCGCCGACAGGTTCGCTAAAGGGGTGGGTCATTATGGTTATCGTCGAAACGTGTGAAGAATTACCGATGGGCGAAACTCTACCCTGAACTTTGCCGAATGGCATGTGCTAATTCGATAAATATCGACAAAACTCAGCGAAAAAATTCCCCCGGTGTCTCGCCAAACTGTTGGCGGAAGGCTGCGATGAACGCCGAGGTCGAGTCATAACCGCAGGCCAGAGCCACGTCGGTGACGCGTTCGCCGCGTTCCAGCGGGGTCAGCGCGCCCAGCAGACGCAAGCGCTGACGCCAGGCGCGGAAGGTCAGGCCGGTGTCGCGCAAAAACAGACGGCTGAGGGTTTTCTCGGTGACGCCGAATTTTTCGCTCCAATGGTTCAGGGTGGTCTGCTGTTCCGGATGTTGCTCCAGGCTTTGATAGATCTGCCGCAGACGGCTGTCCTGGGGCAGTGGCAGCATCAGGTCGATCTGCGGCGCCTCGGCCAGTTGATCGAGGATCACCTGGGCCAATCGACCATGTGCGCCACCCTCGTCATATTCCACCGGGACCAGACTGAACGCGCGGATCAGTTCGCGCAGCAGGTCGCTGACGCCCAGCACATGACAACGTTCAAGCGCCCAGCCGGCCACGCTGCAATCGATGTACAGGCTGCGCATTTCGGTGTGCGGCGAGCTGAACACTCGGTGCGGGACGCCCGCTGGAATCCACACCGCGCGCTCGGGTGGCGCGACGAAACGCCCGGCGCTGGTCTGCACTTCGAGCACGCCCTGAATCGCGTACGACAATTGCACCCACGGGTGGCTGTGACGCCGAGTCAGTGCGCGATTGGGCAGCGATTCGGTGCGCCCGTACAGCGCACGGGGCAGGCTGGGCAGCCCGGGAATGCTGCGCCTGAAGCTTTTTTCATGTCCTTTAGGCGGCATCTGTTTGCTCTTCGGCGTTAGTCGGTAATTTCTGCTCACGTTAGAGTCGCAGTCACGTACTGGCAACCCCCGGATGAACAAGCCCATGACTCGCCCAAAATTCCTGCCCGACAACTTCACCCTGACCCTGATCGGCGTCGTGCTGCTGGCCAGTTTTCTGCCAGCCAGCGGTCAGGTCGCGGTCGGGTTCGGCTGGCTGACCAATATCGCCATCGCGCTGCTGTTTTTCCTCCACGGCGCGAAACTGTCGCGTGAATCGATCATCGCCGGTGCCGGCCACTGGCGCCTGCACCTGTTGGTGTTCGGCCTGACCTTTGTGCTGTTCCCGATCCTCGGCCTGGCGCTGAAACCGCTGCTGTCACCACTGATTGGCGACAAGCTGTACATGGGCATGCTGTATCTCTGCGCGTTGCCGGCCACCGTGCAGTCGGCAATTGCCTTCACCTCGCTGGCCCGAGGCAATATCCCGGCGGCGATCTGCAGTGCAGCGGCGTCGAGCCTGTTCGGGATCTTCCTCACGCCATTACTGGTGACGCTGCTGCTGAACGTGCACGGCGACGGTGGCTCGACCCTGGATGCGATCCTGAAAATCAGCGTGCAACTGCTGCTGCCGTTCATTGCCGGGCAGATCGCTCGGCGCTGGATCGGCGCGTGGGTCGGGCGCAACAAGAACTGGCTGAAGTTTGTCGATCAGGGTTCGATTCTGCTGGTGGTGTACGGCGCGTTCAGCGAGGCGGTCAACGAAGGTATCTGGCATCAGATTCCGGTAGTGGATCTGCTGGGGCTGGTGGTGGTCTGCTGCATCCTGCTGGGGCTGGTGCTGTTGGCGTCGACCTTGCTGGGCAAGGCGTTCGGTTTCAGCCAGGAAGACCGCATCACCATTTTGTTCTGCGGTTCGAAGAAGAGTCTGGCCACCGGCGTGCCGATGGCGCAGGTGTTGTTTGCCGGCAGCACCATCGGCGTGTTGATTCTGCCGCTGATGCTGTTCCATCAGATTCAACTGATGGTCTGCGCGGTGTTGGCGCAGCGCTATGCCAAGCGGCCGGAATCGGTGCCGGAGCTGATGGCGCAGGTTGATCCATAATGCAGTGATGCCCGGCGGTCAGCCATCGCGAGCAGGCTCGCTCCCACAGTTGACCGCGCAGGGCATTACAGCGCAAGAATCCTTCAGTCCTGCGTCACGTGTTTCGGGCCGGCCAGTGCCCAGGCAATCAGGCCAAACAACGGCACGAACACGATGGCGATAATCCACACGCCTTTGTTGCTGCCTTTGCCTGCGCTCTTGCGCACGCGGTTGATCGCCCACAATTCGATGATCACAAGAACGACGGCGAGTACGATCCAGACGGGTTCAATTTGCATGGGCTACCTCCTGATGGTCTTTCAGTTAGGTGAGTCCAAGCGCGCAGGGTTCATTTAAATTGTGCCGCTGCCTCCCGAATACTTCACCGCAGCGGCTGCCCGCGACGGCACATTGAGCGTGCGCAACAGCGACGACACATGGATGCGCACGGTGAACGGCGAGATATCCAGTTCCCGGGCGATTTCCTTGTTGGTCTTGCCTTGGGCGATCAGCCGTAACACATCCTGCTGACGCGGGGTGAGGGCGGTGCCGGTCTCCAGCGGCAGCAGCCCGGAAGGCGCGAACCTGACCAGCACTTCGCCTTCGCGGATCGCCAGAATGGCCTGACCGATCTCATCCGGGACAATGTTCTTGCCGATGAAACCGTCGATGCCGGCCGCCATCACTTCGCCGATCAATGCCTCGTCGTCGACCATCGACACCACGATCAGCGTGGTGCGCGGCAGTTTTCGGCGCAGTTCGGCGAGTTGGCTGATGCAGGTCAGGCCGGGGAAGCGCAGGTCGAGAATCAGTATGTCCGGCTCGCTGCCGTCGGGCAGCAAGGCCAGCACGGCGTCGAGGTCGCCGGCCTCCTCGATAGTCGCCTCGGGCAACAGGCGCTGCACGGTGCGCCGCATGGCTTCGCGAAACAACGGGTGATCGTCGGCTATGATGATGCGGCATGTCATGACGTGACCCTCCCTGGATCAGCGTGGTTTACGGCATGCACCTTAGCACCGCGTACGCAGATTGCCTGTCGGCCGCTGCTGAATCTGACGACTGTCGCACAAGGACGTTGCCCATGAAGTTCGAGAAAAACACCGAGCTGGATCAGGCCAATCTGCGGATCATCATCGCCAGCATTGCCATGGTTTACATCTGCGTGCTCGGTGTATTGCCGGGTCAGCGCTTCGATGTCTATCTGCCGGTGGTGATCTACATCGCGCTGTTTCTGCTGGCGTCGATTGTCCTGCGCCAGGCCATCGCGCGCTGGCCGGGGCATTACCCGGCGCGACGAATATTCGCGATGATCCACGATTACACCGGCACCTGTTTCGGCCTGGTGCTCGGCGGTGAAGCGGCGTTGCCACTGTACGCGGTGATCATCTGGGTCAACCTGGGCAACGGCATGCGCTATGGCTCGCGCTATCTGGCGATTGCCACGGGGTTGGCGCTGCTGGCGTTGCTGGCGGTCTATCGGTTGACGCCGGTGTGGCAGGCGCAGCCGTACATGGTGCTGATGTTGATGCTCACCAGCACGGTGATTCCGTTCTACGCACACTTGCTGCTGGAGCGCACGCGCAAGGCCTCCGAAGAGGCGGTCGCGGCCAATCTGGAAAAGTCGCGGTTTCTCGCCCAGGCCAGCCATGATCTGCGCCAGCCGATTCACTCCATCGGGCTGTTCACGGCGTGCCTGCGTGAGTCGCGGCTGGGCGAGCAGGAGCGGCAACTGGTCGACAACATCGACCGTTCGTTGCTCAACGTCTCGCAGTTGTTCCGTTCGATTCTTGACCTCTACACCCTCGACAACGGGCGCATTCTGCCGAGGCTGCAGGTGTTCAATCTCGGCGAGTGGCTGGCCGACCTGATCCGCCAGAACGCCGAGGCGGCGCGCTGGGCCGGTGTGGAATTGCGCCTGCGTCCGTGCCAGCACTGGGTAGAGAGCGATCCGGCGTTGCTCGCGACCATGGTGCAGAACGTGCTTTCCAATTGCTTCAAATACGGCGCGCAACGCCCGGTACTGATCGGCGTGCGCAAGCGTGGCAACGGGCTGGCCATCGTGATTTATGACCGCGGCAACGGCATTGCCGAGGAGCATCTGCCGAAGGTCTTCGAGGAGTTTTATCGAGTGCGTCAGGTGCGCGACAAGGACGTGGAAGGCGTCGGCCTCGGACTGTCGATCGTCAAGCGTCTGGGGCAGTTGATCGGCGTCGATGTGGCCTTGCGCTCGCAGCTTGGGCGTGGCACGGCGGTCTCCCTGTATGGCTTGCCGGTGGCCGTGGCGCCGCAGTTGCCGGTCATGCGTGACGATGTGCGGCAGGCCGGCCTGTTGACCGGGCTGAAGGTGTGTCTGGTGGAGGATGATCGCAACGTCTTGCTGGCGACCTCGGCGCTGCTCGAGCGCTGGGGCTGCGTGGTGCAAGGCGAATTGAGCGGGCAGGGGCTGGTCACCGATTGCGACATCATCGTCGCCGATTACGATCTGGGTCCACATTCCACGGGCATCGAGTGCATTGACGAGGTGCGGCGCCAGCGTGGTTTTGCGGTGCCGGCGATGATCATCACCGGGCATGACATCGAGAAAATACAGGCGGCCTTGCACGACCGCCAAATTGCCATCCTGTCCAAACCGGTACGCCCGGCCGAGCTGCGCGCGACCTTGCGCAGCCTGCGCGACCGGCAAACCGAGCCGGCCGAGCAGGTTTGACTCAACGCTTGCAGAGGTAGTCCTGAGTGATGGTGGTTTGCAGGCAGTTGAACTGGCCCATGGTGCGGCAGATGTTCTTCTCGGAACCGGTCACCTCGGCGTTCTTGTAACCCCAGGTCTTGCAGCGCTCCATCGCCACAGTCAGGCCTTGCGCGGCGTTGGTCTGGCCGCTTTCGAACTGACCCAATTCGTAGGAGACCTGGACCACGCCGTCGTTCTTGCTGCCACCGGTGGCCTCCCATTGTTTGGGCGTGGCGCAGCCTGTCAGAGCGAGGGCGGTGAGAGTGAGAGTTGCGATCAGGATTTTTATGATGGAACGTAGTCCTTTACCGGGGATGAAGGTTTACTGGAACGGAATCGGCGAGGCGCCTTTGGGCAGGCACGACAGCGGCGGGGTCATGATGCCCATGCTCGCCACCGCGATAATCGCGCCGCTGGGCAACTCGCAGTTGTACTCGCCGGCGGGGGTGTAGGCGGTGTAGTAGGTGAGGGTGCTGTCGCTGCGGATGTTGTCGATTTTCGACACCGGTTTACCGATGACCGTCTGGGCCCGTTCTTTCATGCTGGCTTCTGTAGGTTTGGCGGTCTGGCAGCCGCTGGCACCAAGCAGCAGAGCGCTGACGATGGCCACTTTGCACAAGTTGGAATGCAGTTTCATGGTGTTTCTTCCTTGGTGTTGTTCTGATTTCCAGGCACGACGATCCCGCGCACTGCACAGCGGCAATGTTGGGGAGCATCGGGGGTTGCGAGGGAATATAACGCCGGGTGGCGGGGCGGTCGATTAGCACAAATGTGCTAGTGCGGCGGAGGGAGAGGCGACCCAATGGGTCGCCTCGCGCCGATTACTGAGGGGAGTTGAACTGGTCGGAATAGCTGCCGGTCATCAGCGCCGAAGCGACGCGATCAGAACCGACGCCAACGCGTGAGTAGGCATAACGATTGGCGCCGACCTTGTCGGTGCCGTCGGAAGCCAGTGTGCCTGCGCCGACGTGATCGGAGCCATCGGAGGCTACTGCGCCAGCCCCGACGTGATCGGAACCATCCGAGGCGACTGCACCAGCGCCGACATGATCGGAACCGTCCGAGGCGACTGCACCAGCGCCGACATGATCGGAACCGTCCGAGGCGACTGCACCAGCCCCGACATGATCCGAACCATCCGAGGCGACAGCACCAGCGCCGACATGATCGGAACCGTCCGAGGCGACTGCGCCAGCGCCGACATGATCCGAACCGTCCGAGGCGACTGCACCAGCGCCGACATGATCCGAACCATCCGAGGCGACTGCGCCAGCCCCGACATGATCCGAACCGTCCGAGGCGACTGCGCCAGCGCCGACATGATCGGAACCGTCCGAGGCGACTGCACCAGCCCCGACATGGTCGGAACCATCGGACGCCACTGCGCCAGCGCTGACATGATCCGAACCATCAGAGGCCACCGCCTGCGGCTGCGCAGCCCAAACCGTTGGCAACATCACGGTCGCCGCGACCGCAAGAATGGCGCCTGACAAAAGCGTGTGTTTCATGATTTTCTCCACGACCCATCAGCCACACAGCATTCGTTGGCCCGGGGTTGACCAGGTTGGCAATTGGCACGGGCGCGCTCGATGGGCGCACGGGTGTCGACGTTTTTGCATGAAACCGCGTTAGCGAACTGAAAAGTATAGATCGGCAAAATGCAGGCGCAGGTGCGACAACATGCAAGCGATAGTCGGTTAACTTCCTTGCACAGGGGCGCTTGAAGGAAATCAGTCTAAAAACACCTGACCATCATTCGATGGATTTTGCTAGCCTCAAAGGTGTAGGCGAAGACGCAGACTGATGCGCAAGCGGATAGCAAGGGGACGTGGGGCGCGTTCCGAAGGGTACACGGTTAGAAAGATCTCCGCGCTGAGATCCAGCCCTTATGCCGTGTGAGGCAGCAAAGCACCGCTCTTTTTCCATGGTTGCTTTTGTACTGTGAGAGGCCCGATAAACCTTGTAAGCCAGAGACCAGCACTGGCCGCCTACTCGAACACCAAAGCCCGCATTACTGCGGGCTTTGTCGTTGTTGCAGGGTCAGATTTTGGTCAGCGCGTACGCCAGATCGGCGCGCAGGTCTTCGAGATCTTCGACCCCCACCGACAGACGCACCAGACCATCGCCGATGCCCAGTTTCGCGCGGGTTTCAGCTGGAATGGTCGCGTGGGTCATGATCGCCGGATGCTCGATCAGGCTTTCAACACCGCCCAGGCTCTCGGCCAAGGCAAAGATCTTCACGTTTTCCAGAAAGCGCCGTGCGCCCTCCAGATCACTGTTCAGATCCACCGAGATCATCCCGCCAAAACCATGCATCTGCCGTTTGGCCAACTCATGCTGCGGGTGCGACGGCAGGCCCGGGTAGTAGACACGTTTGACCTGCGGTTGCTGCTCCAGCCACTTGGCCAGTTCCAGCGCGTTGCTGCAATGACGCTCCATGCGCAGCGCCAGGGTCTTCACCCCGCGCAAGGTCAGGAACGCATCGAACGGCCCGGAAATCGCGCCGACCGCGTTTTGCAGGAAGCCGAGTTTGTCCGCGAGCTCGGCATTCTGCCCAACCACCGCGATACCACCGATCACGTCGGAGTGACCGTTCAGGTACTTGGTGGTCGAGTGCAGCACGATGTCGAAACCCAGCTCCAGCGGGCGCTGAATGTACGGGCTGGCGAAGGTGTTGTCGGCAACGCTGATGATCCCGCGTGCGCGGCAGATGCGCGCAATCGCGGCCAGATCCGACAGGCTCAGCAGCGGGTTGGTCGGCGACTCGACAATCACCAGGCGGGTGTCGTCCTGCAGCGCCGCTTCGAACGCCGCCAAGTCAGTCAGATCGACATAGCTGAAACGATGCCCGGCACTGCGCTGGCGCACCTTGTCGAACAGGCGGAATGTGCCGCCGTACAGGTCATTGCCAGAGATCACGTGCGAACCGGCATCGATCAGTTCGAGCACGGTGGAAATGGTCGCCAGCCCGGAAGCGAACGCGAACGCGCGGGTGCCACCTTCCAGATCCGCCACGCAACGCTCCAGGGCAAAACGCGTCGGGTTGTGCGAGCGCCCGTAGTCGAAGCCCTTGTGCACGCCAGGGCTGTCTTGCAGGTACGTCGAGTTGGCGTAGATCGGCGGCATCAGCGCGCCGGTGGTCGGGTCAGGCGTTTGCCCGGCATGGATCACCCGGGTCGCGAAGCCTTGGGATTTATCGTCGTGCTGACTCATGCGAGGGATCTCCGTAATTGGTTGAGCATGTCGGTGCGGGTAATCAGGCCGTGGAAGCCCGAAGCATCGGCGATGATCGCGACGAGGCCGCGACTGAGCACCGCTTCCAGCTCGGCGAGGTTGGCACCGGGGGCGAGGGTTTGCAGTTTGTCGGTCATCACGCTGGACACCGATTGACTGAAGCGCGCAGCGTCTTCGTGCACGGGCAGCAGGATGTCCGACTCGTCGATCACCCCGACCAGTTGTTTGCCTTCCACCAGCACCGGCAGCTGCGAAACATCCGCCAGACGCATGCGCTGGAACGCGGTCAGCAGGGTGTCATCGGGACCGACGCTGATCACGCGGCCGTCTTCGAAACGGCGGGCGATCAGATCACGCAGGTCGCCATAGCGTTTGCGCTGCAACAGGCCTTGATCGGTCATCCACTGGTCGTTGTAGACCTTCGACAGATAGCGTGTGCCGGTGTCGCAGACAAAACTGACCACGCGTTTCGGCTCTGTCTGTTCGCGGCAATAACGCAGCGCGGCGGCGAGCAAGGTGCCGGTCGACGAGCCACCGAGAATGCCTTCGGCCTTGAGCAACTGGCGGGCGTGATCGAAGCTTTCTTCATCGCTGATCGAGTAAGCGTGGCGCACGCTGGTGAGGTCGGTGATCGATGGAATGAAATCTTCGCCGATGCCTTCCACCGCCCACGACCCGGGCGTCGGCATGGTGCCGTCGCGGCTGTACTGAGCCATCACCGAACCGACCGGGTCGGCGAGGACCATTTCCAGATCCGGTTGTACCCGTTTGAAGAAGCGGCTCAGCCCGGTCAGGGTGCCGGCGGAACCGACGCCAACCACGATCGCATCCAGATCATGTTCGGTCTGTGCCCAGATCTCCGGCGCGGTGCTGCATTCGTGGGCCAGCGGGTTGGCGGGGTTGTTGAACTGGTCGGCGAAAAACGCGCCGGGAATGTCTTTGGCCAGGCGTGCGGCCACGTCCTGGTAATACTCGGGATGGCCCTTGCCGACATCGGAGCGGGTGATGTGCACCTCGGCACCCATGGCTTTCAAGTGCAGGACTTTCTCGGTGGACATCTTGTCCGGGACTACCAGCACCACGCGGTAGCCTTTGGCCCGGCCAACCAGCGCCAGACCCAGACCGGTGTTGCCGGCGGTGGCCTCGACGATGGTGCCACCCGGTTGCAGGCGCCCGTCGCGTTCAGCGGCATCAATCATCGCCAGACCGATGCGATCCTTGATCGAGCCGCCGGGGTTTTGTGATTCCAGTTTGAGAAACAGTGTGCAGAGGCCGGTATCGAAGCGGGTAACCTGTACCAGCGGCGTATTGCCGATCAGCCCAAGTACGGCAGGGCGTGAATCCTTTGACATTTCTTCACCTCTTGTAGTGGTGTTGATCGCGTTCCATTCGCGGGGAAAAGCTCGCGTGCAACATAGGCGCAGACATGATCTGTCGCAACCTTTAGTCAGCCGCTGCGCCAGCCATTTCGATCTAACCATAGAACAGAATCGAAGCCTGTAACGGCGCGGTTTCAGAGGGTTTACATCAAGGCGCCATCAAGTATTGAAAGGGCGTCGCAAGCGTCCCTCAAAGCTTGATCTGCGTAGGAATATCCTGCAGGGCGAATCGTGTTTTCAGCGGGCATACGGCCGACAACTGATCATGAGGGAAACTTGTGATCATCAAGATTAAAATGAGTTTGTCTCACTAGAGGCTGATCCTGACAATGGCCGCCATCAACAAGACATTGGAGTTGTTTGTCATGGCACTGGCCCATTCCCTCGGATTTCCGCGCATCGGTCGCGACCGCGAACTGAAAAAAGCGCAAGAGGCGTTCTGGAAAGGAGAACTGAACGAGGCCGGCCTGCGTGAAGTGGGTCGTGAATTACGCAAGGCCCACTGGGACCTGCAGAAGAACGCCGGCATCGAGCTGCTGCCAGTGGGCGATTTCGCCTGGTACGACCAGGTGCTGACCCACTCGCTGATGTTCGGCGTGATTCCCGAGCGCTTCCGACCGCACGACGGCAAAGCCACGCTGCAGACCCTGTTCAGCATGGCCCGTGGCGTCAGTGACAGTTGCTGCGGCGGTGCCCATGCGCAGGAAATGACCAAGTGGTTCGACACCAACTACCACTATCTGGTCCCGGAATTCAGCGTTGATCAACAGTTCCAGCTCGGTTGGGAACAGTTGTTCGAAGAAGTCGAAGAAGCCCGCGCACTGGGGCATAACGTCAAACCGGTGATCATCGGCCCACTGACTTATCTGTGGCTGGGCAAGGCCAAAGGTGCCGAGTTCGACAAGCTGGAACTGCTCGATCGCCTGCTGCCGCTGTACGGACAGATCTTTGCGCGCCTCGCCGCCCTTGGTGTGGAATGGGTGCAGATAGACGAGCCGATTCTGGTGCTCGACTTGCCGCAGGAATGGAAGAACGCTTTCGAGCGTGCGTACAACCAGATCCAGCGTGATCCGCTGAAGAAACTGGTCGCTACCTATTTTGGCGGTCTGGAAGAAAACCTCGGGCTGGCTGCCAATCTGCCGGTCGATGGCCTGCACATCGATCTGGTGCGTGCAGCGGAACAGTATCCGACCATCCTTGATCGCCTGCCGGCCTACAAAGTGTTGTCGCTGGGTGTGGTCAACGGCCGCAACGTCTGGCGCTGTGATCTGGAAAATGCGCTGGCGACGTTGCAGCATGCGCATGAACGTCTGGGTGATCGACTGTGGGTCGCGCCGTCCTGCTCGCTGCTGCACAGCCCAGTGGATCTGAACCGCGAAGACCAGCTCGATGCCGAGCTGAAAAGCTGGCTGGCGTTTGCCGTGCAGAAGTGCGAAGAAGTCGCCGTGCTGGCGCAGGCGGTCAACGAGCCGGAGGCGCCGAAAGTGCTCCGCGCCTTGGCCCAAAGCCGCTCGGTACAGACCAGCCGCGCCGCCTCGCCTCGTATTCACAAACCGGCAGTGCAGGCCCGTGTGGCGGCCATTACTGCGCAGGACAGCCAGCGCCAATCGCCGTTTACCCAGCGCATCGCCAAGCAGCGCGCCGGCCTCGATCTGCCGCTGTTCCCGACCACCACAATCGGTTCGTTCCCGCAAACCGCATCGATCCGTCTGGCGCGTCAGTCGTTCAAGCAAGGCAAGTTGAGCGAAGCCGAATACACCGAAGCCATGTACAGCGAGATCCGCCACGCCGTGCAAATCCAGGAACAGTTGGGCCTCGACGTACTGGTGCACGGAGAAGCTGAACGCAACGACATGGTCGAGTACTTCGCCGAGCAACTCGACGGCTACGTATTCACCCGTTTCGGCTGGGTGCAGAGCTATGGTTCGCGTTGCGTGAAACCGGCGGTGATCTTCGGTGATCTGAGCCGCCCGCAAGCCATGACCGTGGACTGGATTCGCTACGCTCAGGGCCTGACCGACAAGGTCATGAAAGGCATGCTGACGGGACCTGTGACCATGCTGATGTGGTCGTTCCCGCGCGAAGACGTGTCCCGTGAAGTGCAGGCGCGGCAACTGGCGCTGGCGCTCCGTGACGAAGTGGTGGACCTGGAAGCCGCCGGGATCAGGATCGTGCAGATCGACGAAGCCGCATTCCGCGAAGGTCTGCCGCTGCGGCGCGCGCAATGGCAGCACTATCTGGACTGGGCAACCGAAGCGTTCCGCCTGTGTGCCTCCGGTGTACGCGACGAAACGCAGATCCACACGCACATGTGCTACAGCGAATTCAATGATGTGATCGAGTCCATCGCGGCGATGGATGCCGACGTGATCACCATCGAAACCTCGCGTTCGGACATGGAATTGCTCGATGCCTTTGAAGCATTCGACTACCCGAACGAGATCGGGCCGGGCGTCTACGACATCCATTCGCCGCGGGTGCCGGATGCTTCGGAAATGGCCAACCTGCTGCGCAAGGCGGCTCAGCGAGTTCCGGCCGAGCGGTTGTGGGTCAACCCGGATTGCGGTCTGAAAACCCGTGGCTGGCCGGAGACAGAAGCGGCGTTGGTACACATGGTCACCGCCGCCCGCCAGCTCCGCAAAGAACTGGCCTGAGAGGAAAACCACCAAACCCTGTGGGAGCGGGCTTGCTCGCGAAAGCGGAGTGTCAGCTAAATAATTTTCGACTGACACTCCGCCTTCGCGAGCAAGCCCGCTCCCACAATGGGTTAAGTGATCGGTCAGTGCCGGCTCATCAAACCGTGCAACACACCAAGGCGCAAACCCGGTTCCGACGGCACCATCTGCGAAATGCCAAACACCTTGAACGCCGCCAGCATCAGCACCAGCCCTCCCGGGAGGATGCTCTGGCGATGCGGTTGCAGACCGGCGAGCTTCAGTTGTTGAACGTTCTTCACCTTCAGCAGCAACAGCGACAAACGCAACAACCCGCCATAGGTAATGCCGTCCTGACCGAAATCGTTCAAGCGATTAGCCTTGAGCACCTTCGCCAGCATCCGCGCCGTGCCCGACGAGCCAATAGTCTGCTGCCAGCCCTGCGCGCGATAGCGGCGGGCGACTTTTTCGAATTGCAGGATCGCCACGCGTTCGGCTTCTTGCAGTGCGCCGGGAGCAATGCGCCCGTCGGGGAAATAGCGTGCGCCCAGGCTACCGCTGCCAATGGCGATGCTTTCGGTGAGCAGCGGTTGCGACCCCTGGCCGAGAATCAGCTCGGTGGAACCACCGCCAATGTCTACCACCAGCCGCATGTCCTCCGCCCCCGGCAGGGTATGAGCGACGCCGGCATACACCAGTTGCGCCTCTTCATGGCCGGAGATGACGTCGATGCGAAACCCGAGATGGCGTTCGGCACTGTGCAGAAACAACTGCGCATTGTCGGCCTCGCGCACCGCGCTGGTCGCCACGGCCCGCACCTTGCCGGCCTCGAAGCCGCGCAGTTTCTTGCCGAACCGCGCCAGCGCCTGCCAGCCACGATCCAGTGCCATTTCGTCCAGTGCACCGCCGTCGAAGCCCTCGGCCAGCCGCACCGGTTCACGCAGGGTTTTGACCTCCTGAATCATGAAGCCTTTTCGACTGCGAACCGACTGGCCGATCATCAGGCGAAACGCATTCGAGCCCAGGTCGATGGCGGCAAACAGCGAGGCGTCTTCTTTCATGGGAATCCCTGCGAAACATCCGTCGAAGGCTCAAGACGGTTTGCGAGGATTCTGCGGTGCGCTTGATGACATCCTGATGACGGGGCAGGGGCGGTTCAGTGAATTGTTGGCTGTCATGACACTGTCATTATCCGGCGACTATCCTGACCCCAATACATCGCGTGTTCTTAAAGTTTTTGCTGCCTCTTTGGGCAGCTTTTTTTTGCCCGCGATTTGGCAATCCCTACGCAAGGTTTGCAATCGTGGGCGTCGTCTGGCTAATATACGATCCATATACACTTCGTATCGGATTCGGATATGGGCATCGTAAAGATTTCAGAAGACATGCACGAGAACCTGCGTATCTCCAGCACCGCGCTCAGCCGCTCGATCAACGCGCAGGCCGAGCACTGGATGCGCATCGGCATGCTCGCCGAGCTGCACCCCAACCTCGACCACAGCGCCATTTGCCGCTTGCTGATCCGCGCCGAACAGAACGGCGGGCTGGATCTGCATCAACTGACTCAGGAAGCCGTCAGCGCATGAGAAATCAGATCAAGATAAACACCCCTGCGGAAATCGCGAAGTCGCGCGCGGTGGGCAAACTCGCCGCCGAAGTGCTGGCGATGCTGGTGCCGCACGTCAATGCTGGGGTGACGACCGATGAGCTGGATCGCCTGTGCAACGACTACATCGTCAACGTGCAGAAAGCCATTCCGGCCAACGTCGGTTATCACGGCTTCCCGAAAACCGTCTGCGCCTCGGTCAACGACGTGGTGTGCCACGGCATCCCGTCGGGCACGCCGCTGAAGGATGGCGACATCGTCAACCTCGACATCGCGGTAATCAAGGATGGCTGGTTCGGCGACACCAGCCGCATGTACGTGGTCGGCGAGGCGACGCCTGAGGCGCAGCACCTGATCAAAACCACCTACGACGCCATGTGCGCGGGCATTCGCATGGTGCGTCCGGGCGCGACACTGGGCGACATCGGTCATGCGATCCAGAGCCTGGCGGAGAGCGAAGGTTTCAGCGTGGTGCGCGAGTACTGCGGGCATGGCATTGGCAAGGTGTATCACGATGAACCGCAGATCCTGCATTACGGTTTCCCCAATCAGGGCATGAAGCTCAAGGCGGGGATGATTTTTACCGTTGAACCGATGCTCAATGCCGGCAAGCGCCATGTGAAGAACATGCCGGACGGCTGGACGGTGCTGACCAAGGATGGCTCGCTGTCGGCGCAGTGGGAGCATATGGTCGCGGTGACCGAAACCGGCTTCGAAATCCTCACCGCCTGGCCGGACGCAATGGAAGGTTTCACCCCGATCGCCTGAACACCCCCAGACCCCTGTGGGAGCGGGCTTGCTCGCGAATGCGGTGTGTCATTCAACATAAACAGTGACTGACACGCCGCCTTCGCGAGCAAGCCCGCTCCCACAGGGGGGATTCGCGGTGCTGCCGAGATTCTCAGTGAGAACCGGCCGCTTTGTTGAGGTCGCTTTCAGTCCATTCGGTGTAGACGCAGGCATCCGCCGTGGCCCAGCGCACCCGCACCGGGTCGCCAGCCTTGAGCGGCATGCCCGCCGCCGACAGCGCTTTCACCGTCATCGAAGTACCGCCCGCAGTGATCACGCTGCAGGTCTGGCTTTCGCCGAGAAACAACACTTCCACCACCTGCGCCGACACCTCATTCCAACCCGCTGCCAGCGGCTCATCGCTCGCCTGCTGCACGCTCAGTGCCACAGCCTTTTCCGGCCGCACCATCAACAATACGTCCTGATCGGTGTGCAACCCGGCAGTCAGGCGAATCGACAACGACTGCCCCTCAAAGCTCGCCGCCGCATTGCCTTGGGCCTTGAGCTTGAGGAAGTTCGAGTTGCCGAGGAACGACGCGACAAACGCATTCGGCGGATTCTGATACAGGTCATAACCGCTGCCCAAACCAACAATCTTGCCGTGACTGAAAATCGCGATGCGCTGCGACAGGCGCATGGCTTCTTCCTGATCGTGGGTCACGTAGACGATGGTGATGCCCAGGCGCCGATGCAGCTGGCGCAGTTCATCCTGCAAGTCTTCACGCAGTTTTTTATCCAGCGCGCCGAGCGGTTCGTCCATCAGCAGGATGCGTGGCTCATAGACCAGCGCCCGGGCGATGGCGACGCGTTGCTGCTGGCCACCAGAGAGTTGCGAAGGGCGGCGATGGGCGAATTGTTCGAGCTGCACCAGTTTCAACATCGCATCGACACGCTTGCCACGTTCGGCGGCGGCGAGTTTGCGGATTGCCAGCGGGAAGGCGATGTTGTCGCGCACCGACAGATGCGGGAACAGCGAATAGCGCTGGAACACCATGCCGATGTCGCGCTTGTGCGGCGGCACGTTGACCAGCGACTGACCGTTGACCAGGATCTCGCCGCTGCTCGGGGTTTCGAACCCGGCGAGCATCGACAGCGTGGTGCTTTTGCCCGAGCCGCTGGAGCCGAGGAAGGTCAGGAACTCGCCGTCCTTGATGTCCAGCGAGATGTTGTCGACGGCGGCAAAGTCGCCGTAGTGCTTGTTCAGATTGCGCAGGCTGACCAGGGGTTTGTCGTTCTGCTGGGATGCGTCTTTGATCACGGCACTCATGTCGTACTCCTGGGCGCTCAGGCGCTGATTTCGTTGCTCCGGCGCAGCGCGGCGGCGATCACCATGACCAATACCGACAGGCCGATCAGCAGCGTCGAAGCGACGGCGATCACCGGGGTCAGGTCCTGGCGCAAAGTGGTCCACATTTTCACGGGAAGGGTTTGCAGGGTCGGGCTGGCCATCATCACGCTGAGCACCACTTCGTCCCACGAAACCAGAAAGGCGAAGAGGGCGCCGGCGACCATGCCCGGACGGATCGCCGGGAACGTAACCTTGAACACCGCTTGCAGGCGTGAGGCGCCGCAGATCACCGCCGCGTCTTCAATCGACTGATCGAACAGCTTAAGCGAGTTGATGATCGAGATGATGGTGAACGGCAGCGCGACGATCACATGGCTGACCACGAAGGCAAACATGGTCCCGGTGTAACCGAGCTTGAGAAACAGCGCGTACACCGCCACGGCGATGATCACCAGCGGCACGATCATCGGCAGGGTGAACAGGCCGTAGAGCATTTCCCGTCCGGGAAAACGCCCGCGCACCAGAGCAAATGCGGTTGGCAGACCGAGGGCCACGGCGCAGATTGTGGTCAACACGGCGACCTTGAGGCTGGCCGCCGCAGCGCTCATCCAGTCGGCGTTGGAGAAGAACTGGCCGTACCATTTCAGCGTCCAGCCCGGCGGCGGGAACACCAGCCACTGCGATGAGCCGAACGACAGCAGGACGATGAAGACTATCGGCAACAGCAGGAACAGGCCGATCAAACCGGTGGTTGCGTAGAGCCCGAAACGCATCCGCCGGCTCATGGCATTGGGAGTCAGGAGCATCTCGGCTTACCTCGCATTGCTGGCGCCAACCGGGGATTCCGGCTGAAGCTTCAGGTAGAAGTAGAACAGCACCAGCGTGATCGCGATCAGCAACGCGGCGCCGGCACTGGCCAGGCCCCAGTTGAGGAACGATTGCACCTGCTGAATGATGAACTCCGGCAGCATCATGTTCTGCGCCCCACCCAGCAGCGCCGGGGTGACGTAGTAACCGAGCGACATCACGAACACCATCAACCCGCCGGACGCCAGACCTGGCCGGCACAGCGGCAGGAACACCCGGAAGAAGTTGGTCCACGGGCTGGCGCCGCAGATCGAGCCGGCTTGGAGAATCATCGGGTCGATGGCCTGCATGGTCGCCTGCAACGGCAGGACGATGAACGGGATCATGATGTAGCTCATGCCGATCACCACGCCGGTCAGGTTGTGCACCATTTCCAGCGGCTGATCGATGATCCCCAGCGCCATCAGCGCCTTGTTGATCACGCCCGAGGCTTGCAGCAACACCAGCCACGAATAGGTGCGGGCGAGCAGGCTGGTCCACATCGATAGCAGCACGATATTGAGGATCCAGCGGCCCCAGCCGCGCGGCACCAACGTGATCGCCCAAGCCAGCGGAAAGCCCAGCAACAGGCTGAAAATCGTCACCAGCCCGGCCACGGAAAAGGTGTTGAGCAGCACCCGCGCATACGCCGAGTTGGCGAACAGTTGTTCATAGTTGCCAAGGCCCGGGGTCGGTTCGAGCACGCCGCGCAACAGCAGGCCAATCAACGGCGCGAGAAAGAACAGGCCGAGGAACAGCAGTGCCGGGACCAGGTTGCCGGCACCTTTCCAGCGTTGTCTGAAGGTGTGGGTCGAGCCGGCAGCGCCGGTGGCGCTCCCGGTCACCGTTGCAGGACGGGGCGCAGTGGCCGCCATTTTCATTTGACCAGCCATTCGTTCCACCGTGTCGCGATGGCCGGGCCGTTCTTGGCCCAGTACGCGAAATCAAGAGTGATCTGATCCTTGGCGTAGGCCGTCGGCAGGTTCGGGGCCAGCACCGAGTCCAGGCGCGCCACGCTGTCGACGTTGACCGGGGCGTAGGCGGTCAGGTTGGAGAAGTCGGCCTGGCCTTTGGCACTGCTGGCGTTGGCCAGGAACTTCATCGCCGCGTCCTTGTTTTTCGAGCCTTTTGGAATCACCAGAATGTCGGCCATGACCAGGTTCTGTTTCCAGCTCACACCGACGGGTGCGCCATCTTCTTGCAGGGCGTGAATCCGGCCGTTCCAGAACTGGCCCATGCTCGCTTCACCGGAGGCCAGCAGTTGCTGCGACTGCGCGCCGCCGCCCCACCAGACGATGTCTTTCTTGATGGTGTCGAGTTTCTTGAAGGCGCGATCCAGATCCAGCGGGTAGAGCTTGTCAGCCGCTACGCCGTCGGCCAGCAGCGCCAGTTCGAGCACGCCGGGGCTCGGCCATTTGTACAGGGCGCGTTTGCCGGGGTAGGTCTTGGTGTCGAACAGCGCGGTCCAGTCTTGCGGCTTGGCCGCGCCGAGCTTGCCTTCGTTGTAGCCGAGGACGAAGGAGAAGAAGAACGAGCCGACACCGTAATCGCTGACGAAACGCGGGTCGATCTTGTCGCGCTGGATGACTTTGAAATCGAGGGGTTCGAGCAGGCCTTCAGCGGCGGCGCGCAGGGCAAAGTCGGCTTCGACATCGACCACGTCCCATTGCACGTTGCCGCTTTCGACCATGGCCTTGAGTTTGCCGTAGTCGGTCGGGCCGTCCTGCACCACGGTGATGCCGCTGGCCTTGCTGAACGGATCGGCCCAGGCCTGTTTCTGCGCATCCTGGGTGCTACCGCCCCAGCTGACGAAGTTCACGCTTTCGGCGGCCATTGCAGCCTGGCCGGTCACGCTCAGCAGTCCCGCAAAAAGGATTGCGGTTGCAGCTTTGTTCAACACCATTTTTACGCCCTCATTGTTGTGTTTTTGAGCGGGCTTGCGTTGTTGCCCGCCTGTCGGGAGCAGTAGCCGGACGGTTTTTCAGGTCGCTCGGTCTATGGAATATCATATTATGGTATTCCAAACTTTGTGCAAGCACTTTGCCTTACCGGTTATCTGGCGGATGGGCTTTTTGTGAGCTCGAGGGAATTAAATTGAAATGCAAAACCCTGTAGGAGTGAGCCTGCTCGCGAAAGCGGTGTGACGTTCTGCGATGATGTTGGCTGATCCACCGCTATCGCGAGCAGGCTCACTCCTACAGTTGGAATTGTGGTTGGCGTGGATTATTCGCTGAAGGGAATGCTCTCGACCACTTCCAGGTCATACCCGGTCAGCCCCGCATATTTCAATGGCGGCCCAAGATGCCGCAGCTTGCCCACCCCCAGGTTCTGCAGAATCTGCGCCCCGGTGCCCACCTCCGAATAAATCCGTGATTGCGAGCGGCTGAACTGCCGCGGCGGCTGGGTCAATTGCGGCACGCGCTCGAGTAGCGCCTGCGACGATTCATGATTGGCCAACACCACCACAACGCCATGACCTTCCGCCGCGACCCGTTGCAACGCCGCCCACAGTGTCCAGTTGCTTGGCCCGCTGTACTCGGCGCCGACCAGATCACGCAGCGGATCAATGACATGCACACGCACCAGCGTCGGCTCTTCGCGGCGCAGATCGCCCATGACCATCGCCATGTGCACGCCACCCTCGATGCGGTCTTCAAAGGTGATCAGACGAAAAGTGCCATGCACCGTCGGCAGTTCGCGTTCGCCGATGCGTTCGATGGTGTGCTCGGTGCTCAGGCGATAGTGGATCAGATCGGCGATGGTGCCGATCCTGATCCCGTGCTTGCGCGCGAACACTTCCAGATCCGGGCGGCGGGCCATGGTGCCGTCATCGTTCATCACCTCGACGATCACCGAGGCTGGGGTGAAACCGGCGAGGCGGGCGAGGTCGCAGCCGGCTTCGGTGTGGCCGGCGCGGGTCAGCACGCCGCCTTCCTTGGCGCGCAGCGGGAAGATGTGCCCAGGCTGCACCAAGTCTTCGGCGCGGGCGTCTTTGGCCACAGCGGCCGCGACCGTGCGTGCGCGGTCAGCTGCAGAAATGCCAGTGGTGACCCCGACCGCCGCTTCAATCGACACGGTAAACGCGGTACTGAACACGCTGCCGTTGCTCGGCACCATTTGCTCAAGGCCCAGGCGCTGGCAGTGCTCGTCAGTCAGTGTCAGGCAAATCAGCCCGCGCGCCTCACGCGCCATGAAGCTGATCGCCTCGGGTGTGCAGCAGTCGGCGGCCAGCAGCAGGTCGCCTTCGTTTTCCCGATCTTCGTCATCGACCAGCAGGACCATTTTGCCGAGGCGATAATCTTCGAGGATTTCTTCGATGCTGTTGAAGGCCATGCTGGACTCTCAGGGTTGGTTGCAAATAATATTGGTATACCATAATACAAATTCAACAAAGAGGTCACTATGAAGGCGTACTGGATTGCCCACGTGGATGTCGACGATGCCGAGCACTACAGCCAATACACTCAGCGCGCACCGGCAGCCTTCGCCGCGTTCGGCGCGAAATTTCTGGCCCGGGGCGGACGCAGCGAAGCGCTGGAGGGCAGAGCTACTCCTCAGCGTAGCGTGGTGATCGAATTCGAGAGCTACGAGCAAGCGCTGGCGTGCTACCACTCGGCGGCGTATCAGGAGGCGAAACGTTATCGCGAGGAATGGGCGAGGGCGGAGATCGTCATCGTAGAAGGCATCGCCCCACTTTAAGCAACACCACAAATCCCCTGGGGGGGGGGGGTTGGCCCCGGCGGGGGGCCCTTAATCAACCATTTTTTAGTCCTGCAAACCACCCCCCCCGCGCGACCCCCCCCCC
>NZ_JAJSLU010000014.1:117677-136148 GCF_023063025.1 Pseudomonas sp. YL2
GGGGGGGGCGCGGCGGGGCGGGGGACCCCCACTCTCCTTCTCTCTTCCCCCCCCCCCCCCCCCCCCCCCCGCCGGGGCCCCCCCCCCCCACGGGGGCGAAGGTGATCCTCAGCGGATAAAGTGGATCTTGCCGCTGTCATCATTGCCCATGTAGATCCCATACACCCCGGCCTGACGCTCCTCGATGTAACGCTCGAGAATCTGCCGGATCGCCGGGTAATAGATCTGCTCCCACGGAATGTCTTCAGGGGCAAAGAACTTGTAGTCGAGGGTCTCAGGGCCGAACTGCCCGGTGATCTCCAGCGCGATCGCGCGGAAGATGATGTACACCTCGCTGATCTTCGGCACGCTGAAAATCGAGTATGGCGAGACGATTTCCGCGCGCACGCCGCTTTCTTCCCAGACTTCGCGCAGCGCCGCCTGCTCGGTGGTCTCGCCGCTTTCCATGAAGCCGGCCGGCAGCGTCCAGGTGCCCGGGCGCGGGGGGATCGCCCGTTGGCACAAGAGATATTTGCCGTCCTGCTCGATGATGCAGCCGGCGATGATTTTCGGGTTCACATAGTGGATGTAGCCGCAGCCGCGGCACATCAGGCGCTCGTGCGTATCGCCCGGCGGTACCTGCTGACCGAGGTCAGGGCCACCGCATTTCGGGCAAAAGCTCGGGCTGAACATGTCAGTGACCTATACGCGGTTCTTTCAGCGCGATGGGCAGGGTGATGTTCGGCGTGGCGCCGGTCTCTTCCTGTTTGCGCTTGAGATAATCGAGGGCCACGGCGGCAGCGGCGCGTACGTGATCGACGCAGGCCTGATGCGCCGCCAGCGGATCGCCGCTCTTGATCGCCTCGACCATTTTTTCCATCTCGTGGTTACTGGCGCCGCGACGGTTTTCCTGAGACACCGAGGTCGCCCGCAGGTAGCTGATGCGCGCTTGCAACTGGCGTAATTGAGTGGCCGCAACGTGGTTGCCCGAGCCTTCGAGCAGTACGTCGTAGAAGCCCTGCACTGAGTCGATCACCTGTTGCAGCTCGCCGTCCTTGAGCGCCTTGCGGTTCTCGTCGAGGGCTTTTTCCAGGGCCTTGATGTCCTTGGCCTTGGCGCGCAAGGTGAACAGCTGGACGATCAGGCCTTCGAGCACGCAGCGCAGCTCATAGATGTCGACCGCATCGGCGAGGGTGATGATCGCCACCCGTGGGCCTTTGGCATCGGCGAACTCGACCAGACCTTCAGACTCCAGGTGACGCAAGGCTTCGCGCACCGACGTGCGGCTGACACCGAGGCGATCGCACAGATCGCGTTCGACCAGACGATCACCGGGCATGAGCTGAAAATTCATGATCGCGCTACGCAGTTTATCCAGCACGATTTCGCGCAGGGTAACGGGGTTGCGATTGACCTTGAAGCTGTCGTCGAGTGGCTGGCGTTTCATGGGGTCCGCTCTTGAAGTTGGCTGTCCATGCCAGACGGGCATCTAAACAGCCGAGGGGTTAACTGGAGGCCTCGGCGTCGGCTTCGGCGAAGGCTTCACGGGCGAGCCGGAAACTGTCCACGGCTGCCGGGACGCCGCAATAAATACCGACCTGAAGCAGAATTTCGCGTATTTGCTCACGACTCAGGCCGTTACGCAAGGCGCCGCGCACATGCAGCTTGAGTTCGTGCGGGCGGTTGAGCGCCGAGATCATCGCCAGGTTGATCATGCTGCGCTCCTTGAGCGACAAACCCTCACGGCCCCAGACGTGGCCCCAGCAGTATTCGGTGACCATTTCCTGCAGCGGTCGGGTGAAGTCGTCGGCGTTGTCGATGGAGCGCTGCACGTAGGCTTCGCCCAGCACCTGGATGCGGATTTTCAGACCTTTTTCGTACTTTTCGATGCTCATCATTCCTCCTGTCACCCTGTTTCCCCTGTGGGAGCGGGCTTGCTCGCGAATGCGTCGTGTCAGTCGACATCAATGTTGAATGATCCACCGCATTCGCGAGCAAGCCCGCTCCCACATTGGGATTTGGGTGTGTTAATCAGGCCAGGGTTGGCAACGGCCCAAGCTTGCCCTTGTGATAAATCATCGGCGTCACCGGTTGCTCGGGCAGGATCAGGTTCTTCACCGCGCCGACAATGATCGCGTGATCACCACCGTCGTATTCACGCCACAACTCGCACTCGATGATCGCCGTGGCCTTGGCGAGGATCGGGTTACCGAGTTCGCTCAAATGCCACTCGATGTGCTTGGCCTTGTCCTTGCCTTTACCAGCAAAGGCATAGGCTTCAGCGGTCTGGTCGGCGGACAGCAAATGGATCGCGAACTTCTTGCTGTCGCGCAGAACCGGGTAGGTGTCGGAGGCATAGTTGGGGCAGAACAGCACCAGCGCCGGATCAATCGACAGCGCACTGAAGGCGCTGGCGGTGATGCCGACGATGCCGCCCTCCGGGTCGAGGGTGGTGACCACCGTGACTCCGGACGGAAACGAGCTCATGACGTCTTTGTAAATGCCGGGTTCGATCATGTCGCAGGACTCCTAGCGCATCACAAACGGATCAGGCATCGGCGCCTGAGAGAGATTGATCCACACCGTTTTCAGTTCGGTGTAGGCCAGCACCGAATCGATGCCGCTTTCGCGTCCATAGCCACTGTTCTTGAAGCCGCCGATCGGCGCCATCGCCGACACCGCACGGTAGGTATTGACCCAGATGATTCCCGAACGCACATCCCGCGCCAGACGATGGGCGCGGCCCAGGTCGCGAGTCCAGATGCCGGCGGCGAGGCCGAATTGCGAGTCGTTGGCGATCGCCAGCGCTTCGGCTTCATCTTTAAAGCGAATCACCGATGCCACCGGGCCGAAGACTTCTTCCTGCATGATCTTCATCGAGTTGCGGTCGCACTCGAACAGCGTCGGCTCGTAGAACCAGCCGTCACCCAGATCGGTGGGGCGCTTGCCGCCGGTGCGCAACCGCGCGCCTTCAGCAAGGGCGTCAGCCACCAGACCTTCGACCACCGCCAATTGCTGCGCGGTGGCCATCGGACCCATTTCGCTGTGATCTTCCTGCGGGTTGCCGATGCGGATGCGCTGGGCGCGTTCGACCAGGCGGTTGACGAACTCGTCGTAGATTTCGTCCTGTACCAGCAAACGCGAACCGGATACGCAGCTCTGGCCCGAGGCGGCGTAGATCCCGGCGATGGCGCCGTTGATCGCGCTGTCCAGATCGGCGTCGGCGAAGATGATGTTCGGCGATTTGCCGCCGAGTTCCAGCGACAGCTTGGCGAAGTTTTCGGCGCTGCTGCGCACCACGTGCCGGGCCGTGGCCGCGCCGCCGGTGAAGGCGATCTTGCGGATCAGCGGATGGCGGGTGAGGGCGGCGCCGGTGCTCGGCCCGTAACCGGTGACAACGTTGACCACACCCGGCGGAATCCCGGCTTCGAGGGCCAGACGTGCCAGCTCAAGGATGGTCGCCGAGGCGTGCTCGGACGGTTTGATCACGATGGTGTTGCCGGCGGCGAGGGCCGGCGCCAGTTTGATCGCGGTCAGGTACAGCGGGCTGTTCCACGGAATGATCGCGGCGACCACACCCATCGCCTCGTGCACGGTGTAGGCAAACAGGTCGGGCTTGTCCAGCGGCAGGGTGCCGCCTTCGAGCTTGTCGGCCAAGCCTGCGGTGTAGTGGAAGAACTCCGGCAGATAGCCGACCTGACCCCGGGTTTCGCGGATCAGCTTGCCGTTGTCGCGGCTTTCCAGCTGCGCCAGTTGTTCCTTGTTTTCTGCGATCAGGTCACCGAGACGCCGCAGCAGTTTGCCGCGTGCGGTGGCGGTGAGGCCGCGCCAGGCCGGGCTGTCGAATGCGCTTTGTGCTGCTTGCACCGCGCGTTCGACGTCGGCTTCATCGGCATCGGGCAGTTCGGCCCAGGCTTGCGCGCTGGCCGGGTTGAGGCTTTCGAAGGTCTTGCCGGAGAGGGCGTCGACCCATTCTCCGCCGATGCACATCTGGAAGCGTGCGAGTGTCATGCAACGATCCCCTTTATAGGGTTTTGTCGGGAGTGTGCGTATTCCAGGAATTCCAGCAGCGTCTGATTGACCAGCCGCGGCGACTCTACCGGCATCATATGCCGTTGCTCGGGCAGCACCGCAACCTTCGCGCCGGGGATGCGTCGGGCCAGTTGCTCGGCCATTTCCGGGGTGGAGCCGGGGTCGAGTTCGCCGGTGGCGATCAGCGTCGGCGCCTGAATGCTGCCGAGGTCGTCGGCGCGGTACATGTCCTGCGTGGCGAACAATTCGTAGGTGGTCAGGTAGCCCTGCGGATCGTTGCCGGCCAGGGTCTGACGAATGGCTGCGATCTGCGCCGGGTTGGCCGCCTGATATTCACGGCTGAACCAGCGTGACAGCGCCGCTTCGGCGTTGGCATCCGGCCCGTGTTCGGCCGCCTGCGCGGTCCGGGCGATGACCCCGGCGCGCTGTTCTTCACTGCGGTTGAACACGCTGTTAAGCACAACCAGGCTTTGCAGGCGCTCCGGGTAGTGCAGGGCAAACGCCCGTGCCACCAGTCCGCCCATGGAGAAACCGATCACCGCAGCCTGAGGCAGATTCAGGTGATCGAGCAGCTCCAGCAACTGATCGGCATAACCGAGCAGGCCGGTGCCGCTGGCCGGGCGCGGGCTGGCGCCGTGGCCGAGCATGTCGTAGGCGATCACCTGGTATTGGGCAGACAGGCCAACGATCTGGCCGCCCCACATTTCTTTGTTCAGGCCCACGCCGTGGATCAAGACCACGGGCTGGCCTTGGCCGGTCGCCAGGTAACTGGTGCCAGCCGGGGTGAGTTCAGCGGTGAGCCGAATCATGGAGCGCTCCTGCAATGCCTTTTTATTGTGATTACTGGGCTTTTTCGGCGGCCAGTTCTTCCAGATCGATGTAGCGGTTGCCGATGCGCGGGTGCAGGCGGCCACCGTCGGCGCACCCGAGCACCACGACGATTTCGTCGGCACGCGGCGCGTCTTCGATCTGCATTTCCAGAGTGATGTAGTGCGAGCGCTGGCCTTCGTCGTCCTTGTGCATCATCGGGATCTGAATCGAAGTGCCCGGGCCGCCGCGCTTGTTGGTGAAGCTCAGGTAGCTCTTGGCCTTGACTGCCTCGCGGTAGTGATTACCGAAGCGCAGGGTATGGATCACCGCCGAGGCGTGTTCGATCTCACCGTCGGCGCCGACCACTGCCGCTTTGCCGTACGCCTCGATCTTCTCGGCGCCGCCGATGATGCCCACCAGACGCTCGACCATCATGGCGCCGAGGTCGGAGCAGTTGGCGCGGATCTGCGGTTTCAGATCCTCGACGAAACCGTTGCCGACCCACGGGTTCTTCATCACCACGGCCAGCCCGACCATGGTCACTGGCTTGTCAGTGGCCTTGCCGCCTTCGATGAAGGTTTCTTCGACATAGCTGACGATCTTGCGAATTTCGAAACTCATGAGCTGCTCCGTAGGGGGATTGAGAGTGTCTGTGCGTCTGATGGTATACCATAATACCGATCGTGCAAGTCCCCCACGCAAGATTTGCCGCATCCATCTGGCGAATGGCGGTGTATTCAAATCCCACAACACCCACACCCCCTGTAGGAGTGAGCCTGCTCGCGATAGCGGTGTGTCAGACGGCAATTTCTAACCTGATCCACCGCTATCGCGAGCAGGCTCACTCCTACAGTGAAATCACCCGCCGATTTGGTTAACAAAAGATAACGTGGCGCCGATTGTCAGACGTTTCCAAAGCCCGATAGGATGAGCCAGCTTCCCAAGGCGCTCTGGACTGCGGGTTTCACGGCTATGCTTGTGACCCATCAGTCACCACGAGCACCCTTGCGGCGCCCTAAGGCCCAATGGCCTAACAATAATAAATAGGGGAAGGTCTATGAGTCGTTGCCGCCCGCCGGCGTTTCGCAACACCGCGTTGCTGGCCACAGCCCTCACACTGCTGGGCTGTGCTGTCTTGTCGGCACCCGTGCTGGCCGCCGAAGCGCCCGCCGACGGGGTGTATTCCACCGAATCGGCCAAAGCCGCCAAAAGCCTGATACTCGATGTAGTCCACGCCGGCACCCGGTTGGTGGCGGTGGGTGATCGCGGGCACATTCTCTATTCCGATGACCAGGGCAAGACCTGGACCCAGGCCAAGGTGCCGACCCGGCAACTGCTGACGGCGGTGTATTTCGTCGACGACAAGCACGGCTGGGCGGTCGGTCACGACGCGCAGATTCTCGCCAGCGAAGACGGCGGCCTGACCTGGAGCAAACAGTTCGAAGACCTCAAGCGCGAAGCACCGCTGCTCGACGTCTGGTTCCAGGACGTTAATCACGGTGTTGCGGTCGGTGCTTACGGTGCGCTGCTGGAAACCACCGACGGCGGCAAGAACTGGCAAGACGTCAGCGACCGCCTCGACAATCAGGATCAGTTCCACCTCAACGCCATCGCCGCCGTCAAGGACGCCGGGCTGTTCATCGTCGGCGAGCAGGGCAGCATGTTCCGCTCCCCGGACTGGGGCCAGACCTGGGAGAAAATCCAGGGCCCGTATCAAGGCTCGCTGTTCGGCGTGATCGGCACCGCGCAGGCGCAGACTCTGTTGGCCTACGGCCTGCGCGGCAACCTCTACCGCTCCAGCGATTTCGGCAGCACCTGGCAGCAGGTCGAACTCAAGGCCGCGCGCGGTGCGCTGGAGTTCGGTCTGTCCGGCGCGACCCTGCTCGCGGATGGCTCGATTGTGATCGTCGGCAACGGCGGCTCGGTGATCAGCAGCAGCGACAACGGCGAAACCTTCAGCGTGTTCAACCGCCCGGACCGCATCTCGCTGTCCTCGGTCACTGCGGCCGGCGACGGCAATCTGATTCTGACCGGGCAGGGCGGCGTGCACACCACGCAGCCAAACGGCGCCGAAATCAATAATAAGAAGGCGGGGCTATGACTTCCTTGATCACTCCTCAGCAGGACAAAGCGACGCTCCTCGAGCGTCTGATTTTCAACAACCGCCCGGCCGTGATCCTGATCTGTCTGGTGGTCAGCGTCTTCCTGTTCTGGCAGGCCACGCTGATCCGGCCGTCCACCAGTTTCGAAAAAATGATCCCGCTCAAGCATCCGTTCATCGAGAAGATGATGGAGCACCGCAACGACCTGGCGAACCTGGGCAACACCGTGCGTATTTCGGTGGAAGCCAAGGACGGCGACATCTTCTCCCGGGAGTACATGGAGACCCTGCGGCAGATCAACGACGAGGTGTTCTACATCTCCGGCGTCGACCGCTCCGGTCTCAAGTCGCTGTGGAGCCCGAGCGTACGCTGGACTGAAGTGACCGAAGAGGGTTTCGCCGGCGGTGAAGTGATTCCGCAGAGCTACGATGGCTCGCCGGACAGCCTCGACATGCTGCGCAACAACGTCCTCAAATCCGGGCAGGTTGGGCGGCTGGTGTCCAATGACTTCAAGTCGAGCATCGTCGACATCCCGCTGCTGGAGTCCTACCCGGACCCGCAGGATCAGGGCAAGCTGCTGGCGCTGGACTACCGCCAATTCTCCCATGAACTCGAAGACAAGATCCGCAACAAGTTCGAAGCGCAGAACCCCAACGTCAAGATCCACATCGTCGGTTTCGCCAAGAAGGTCGGTGACCTGATCGACGGGCTGGTGATGGTGGTGATGTTCTTCGGCATCGCTTTCGTCATCACCTTGATCCTGCTGCTGTGGTTCACCAACTGCCTGCGCAGTACCGTGGCGGTGTTGAGCACCACACTGGTAGCGGTGGTCTGGCAGCTCGGGCTGATGCACTTCTTCGGTTTCGGGCTGGATCCGTACTCGATGCTGGTGCCGTTCCTGATCTTCGCCATCGGCATTTCCCACGGCGTGCAGAAGATCAACGGGATCGCCCTGCAATCGAGTGAAGCGGACAACGCTCTGACCGCGGCGCGGCGTACCTTCCGGCAACTGTTCCTGCCGGGGATGATCGCGATTCTCGCCGACGCCGTCGGCTTCATCACTCTGCTGATCATCGACATCGGGGTGATCCGCGAACTCGCAATTGGCGCCTCCATCGGCGTGGCGGTGATCGTGTTCACCAACCTGATCCTGCTGCCGGTAGCGATTTCCTATGTCGGCATCAGCAAGCGCGCCATCGCCAAGAGCAAGAAGGACGCGAATCGCGAACATCCGTTCTGGCGCATGTTGTCGAACTTCGCCAGCCCGAAAGTCGCGCCGGTTTCCATCGCCCTGGCGCTGATCGCCTTCGGCGGCGGCCTCTGGTACAGCCAGAACCTGAAAATCGGCGACCTCGACCAGGGCGCGCCGGAACTGCGTCCGGACTCGCGCTACAACAAGGACAACAACTTCATCATCAACAACTACTCCACCAGTTCCGACGTGCTGGTGGTGATGGTCAAGACCGCCACCGAAGGTTGCTCGCGCTACGAAGCGATGGCGCCGATCGACGAGCTGATGTGGAAGATGCAGAACACCGAGGGCGTGCAGTCGGCGATCTCGCTGGTGACCGTGTCCAAGCAGATGATCAAGGGCATGAACGAGGGCAACCTGAAATGGGAAACCCTGTCGCGCAACCCGGACGTGCTGAACAACTCGATCGCCCGTGCTGACGGCCTGTACAACAACAGCTGTTCGCTGGCGCCGGTTCTGATCTTCCTCAATGACCACAAGGCCGAAACACTCGACCGTGCGGTACATGCGGTGCAGGAATTCGCCAAGGCCAACAACAAGGACGGTCTGGAGTTCATCCTCGCCGCCGGTAACGCCGGGATCGAAGCGGCCACCAACGAGGTGATCAAACAGGCCGAACTGACCATCCTGATCCTGGTGTACATCTGCGTGGCGGTGATGTGCATGATCACCTTCCGCTCGTGGGCGGCCACCCTGTGCATCGTCCTGCCGCTGGTGCTCACCTCGGTGCTGGGCAACGCGCTGATGGCGTTCATGGGCATCGGCGTCAAAGTCGCGACCTTGCCGGTGGTGGCGCTGGGTGTGGGGATTGGCGTGGACTATGGCATCTACATCTACAGCCGTCTGGAGAGTTTCCTGCGCGCCGGTCTGCCGTTGCAGGAAGCCTATTACCAGACCCTGAAATCCACCGGTAAAGCGGTGCTGTTCACCGGTCTGTGCCTGGCCATCGGCGTGTGCACCTGGATCTTCTCGGCGATCAAGTTCCAGGCCGACATGGGCCTGATGCTGACCTTCATGCTGCTGTGGAACATGTTCGGTGCGCTGTGGCTGCTGCCGGCGCTGGCGAAGTTCCTGATCAAACCGGAAAAGCTGGCGGGGCAGAAGGGCAATTCGTTGTTCGCCCACTGATCCGGATACCTGAAACGACGAAGCCGCAACCTTGGGGTTGCGGCTTTTTCATGCCTTGAACTTCACGCTGAACCCCTGTGGGAGCGGGCTTGCTCGCGAATGCGGTGTGTCAGATAAGTTTGTGCCGACTGACACACCGCATTCGCGAGCAAGCCCGCTCCCACAGGGGATTTGTGGTGTGTCAGGAGAGCTCGGTGCCTAGCACAACACTCAGCGCACTGCGCGCATCATCCAGCTGCACCAGCGTTGCATGCCTTGCACCCAGCGCATCACGGTTCTCGATCGCCGTAAGAATCGCCTTGTGCCGCGGCAACGCCAGTTCATGCAGATTCGGCCGTTGATTCGAATGCTTCAACGCCTCGGCAATCGCCACCGAAAGCATGTTGCACAGGTTCGCCAGCAGATCGTTGTGGGTCGCGTCAGCGATGCGGCTGTGGAAGTCCAGGTCCGGTTGCAGCAAGGCTTCCGGCGTCGGCGCTGATTCCATGCGTTGATAGGCCTCGCCGATGGCCGCGATGTCAGCCTCGGTCGCGTGCTGGGCGGCGAGGGCGGCAGCGGCCGGTTCGATGATGCTGCGCACACTGGTCAGCACATTGAAGAATTCATTCTGCGGACTGCTTTGCATCAGCCAGTGCAGCACGTCCGGGTCGAGCATGTGCCATTCGCGACGGGCCTTGACCACCGTGCCGACGCGCGGTTTTGAATACACCAGCCCCTTGGCCACCAGCACCCGCGTGGCTTCGCGCAACACCGGCCGGCTCACCGCGTATTCCTCGCACAACAGCGCTTCGGCGGGCAGTTTGTCGTCGGGCAAAAAACGTCCGGAGACGATCTGCATGCCCAGTTCCTGGACAATGCGCGAGTGCATGCTTTTACGGTCGGAAGGTTTGCGGTAATCCATGGGGAACGGCGCGATCCTGAGCGATGGAGATGCCGCGCATCATAGCAGGCACGGCACAATCTTGAGGGAGTACACAAACCAAATGTAGGAGTGAGCCTGCTCGCGATGGCGGTGTGTCAGTTAGCATGGATACCAACTGGCGGACCGCTATCGCGAGCAGGCTCACTCCTACAGTAGATCTGCGGTGTCAGTGAGAATGACGCGGGACTTCCGCACCTCGGCAACCCACCAGGAAGTCGAAATCACAGCCCTGATCCGCCTGCAGCACATGATCGATGTACAGCTGACGATAGCCACCCGCCAACAACTGCTGCGGTGGCTGCAGATCTGCCATGCGCGCCGCCAGTTCGGCATCCGGAATATCCAGATGCAAACGCCCGCTGGCGCAATCCAGCTCGATCCAGTCGCCTTCCTGCACCACCGCCAACGGCCCGCCGGCTGCCGCTTCCGGGGCGACGTGCAACACCACCGTGCCGTACGCGGTGCCGCTCATTCGCGCATCAGAAATGCGCACCATATCGGTCACGCCCTGAGCCAGCAGCTTGGCCGGCAAGCCCATGTTGCCGACCTCGGCCATGCCCGGATAACCCTTCGGCCCGCAGTTTTTCATCACCAGAATCGAATCTTTATCGACATCCAGTTCCGGATCATTGATCCGCGCCTTGTACATGTCGAAGTTCTCGAACACCACCGCACGACCGCGATGTTGCATCAGCTCAGGTGTGGCGGCGGACGGCTTGAGCACCGCACCGAGCGGCGCCAAATTGCCGCGCAGCACGCAGATGCCACCGTCAGCGCGGATTGGATTGTCGAGGGTGCGGATCACTTCGTCCTCGCCGTAGATCGGCGCGTCTTTGGTGTTCTCGCCCAGCGATTTACCGTTGACGGTCAGCGCATTGGGATTGGGGATCAGATTGGCCTCGCCGAGACGGCGCAGCACCGCCGGCAAACCACCGGCGTAGTAAAACTCTTCCATCAGGAAACGCCCGGACGGTTGCAGGTCGACGATGGTCGGCATGCCGCGTCCGATACGGGTCCAGTCGTCCAGATCCAGCTCGACACCGATGCGCCCGGCGATGGCTTTCAGGTGAATCACCGCGTTGGTCGAACCGCCAATAGCCGCGTTGACCCGAATGGCGTTTTCAAAAGCTTCCTTGGTCAGGATCTTCGACAGGCGCAAGTCTTCGCGCACCATCTCCACCGCGCGCATGCCGGACATGTGCGCCAGCACATAACGCCGTGCATCCACCGCCGGAATCGCTGCGTTGTGCGGCAGGGACGTGCCCAGTGCTTCGGCCATGCAGGCCATGGTCGACGCGGTGCCCATGGTGTTGCAGGTGCCCGCCGAGCGTGACATGCCGCCCTCGGCTGCAAGGAAATCGTCGATGGTGATGGTGCCGGCCTTGACCTGCTCGCTGAGCTGCCAGACCACGGTGCCGGAGCCGATGTCCTTGCCCTTGTGCTTGCCGTTGAGCATCGGCCCGCCGGTGACGACGATCGCCGGCACATCGCAACTGGCCGCGCCCATCAGCAGCGCCGGGGTGGTCTTGTCGCAGCCGGTCAACAGCACCACGCCGTCAATCGGGTTGCCGCGAATCGCTTCTTCGACGTCCATGCTTGCCAGGTTGCGGGTGAGCATGGCGGTCGGGCGCAAGTTTGACTCGCCATTGGAGAACACCGGGAATTCCACCGGAAAGCCACCGGCCTCGATCACTCCGCGTTTGACGTGCTCCGCAATCTGGCGGAAATGCGCGTTGCACGGGGTCAGTTCCGACCAGGTGTTGCAGATGCCGATGATCGGCTTGCCGTGGAACTGGTGGTCGGCGATGCCCTGATTCTTCATCCAGCTGCGGTACATGAAGCCGTTCTTGTCGGCGGTGCCAAACCATTGGGCCGAGCGCAGGGTGGGTTTCTTCTCAGACATGATCGATTCTCTTATTGTAAGACTATTGTTTGCGAGTCACGGCTAAACATAAGCGCAAAATCGACGGTTTGGAAGTGTTGTTGGGTAATTAGTATTACTATATAGTCGTTTTCGACGGAGGGATTGGCCCTGGCGGTGTTCCGCGAGAGGCGTCCCCCGAGGTTCTATAAAAACAACAATCGGAGACCGATCCCATGAGCCAGGAACTGCGGCTTGTCCGGCGCATCACGCTGAAACTGATTCCCTTCCTGATCCTGCTGTACCTGATCGCCTATGTGGATCGCTCCGCCGTCGGCTTCGCCAAGCTGCACATGGGCGCCGACATCGGCATCGGTGATGCGGCCTACGGTCTCGGTGCCGGGCTGTTTTTCATTGGCTACTTTCTTCTCGAAATTCCCAGCAACCTGATGCTCGAGCGCTTCGGTGCGCGGCGCTGGTTCGCGCGGATCATGATCACTTGGGGCGCGATCACCATCGGCATGGCGTTCGTCCAGGGCCCGCACAGTTTCTACGTCATGCGCTTTCTGCTCGGCGCCGCGGAGGCGGGGTTCTTCCCCGGCGTTCTGTACTACATCACCCAATGGTTCCCGGTACGCCATCGCGGCAAGATCCTTGGCCTGTTCATCCTCTCTCAACCGATCGCGATGATGATCACCGGCCCGGTGTCCGGCGGCTTGTTGGGCATGGACGGCATCCTCGGCCTGCACGGCTGGCAGTGGCTGTTCATCGTCATCGGCACCCCGGCGATCCTGCTGACCTGGCCGGTATTGCGCTGGCTGCCCGATGGCCCGCAAAACGTGAAGTGGATGGATCAGGCCGAGAAAGACTGGCTGACCGGCGAACTGAAAAAGGATTTGCAGGAATACGGCCAGACCCGTCACGGCAACCCGCTGCATGCACTCAAAGACAAACGCGTGCTGCTGCTGGCGCTGTTTTACCTGCCGGTGACCCTGAGTATTTATGGCCTCGGCCTGTGGCTGCCGACGCTGATCAAACAGTTCGGCGGCAGCGATCTGGTGACCGGTTTTGTCTCGGCGGTGCCGTACATCTTTGGCATCGTCGGTCTGCTGATCGTGCCGCGCAGCTCCGACCGCATGAATGATCGCTACGGCCATCTGGCGGTGCTCTATGTACTGGGTGCGCTGGGCCTGTTCTTCAGCGCGTGGCTGACCCTGCCGGTGGCGCAACTGGCGGCGCTGTGCCTGGTGGCGTTCGCGCTGTTTTCCTGCACCGCGGTGTTCTGGACCTTGCCGGGACGATTCTTTGCCGGTGCGAGTGCGGCGGCGGGGATCGCGCTGATCAACTCGGTGGGCAACCTCGGTGGCTACATCGGGCCGTTCGTGATCGGGGCGTTGAAGGAGTACACCGGGAATCTGGCTTCGGGGCTGTATTTCCTCAGCGGGGTGATGGTGTTCGGTTTGATTCTTACCGGAATCGTCTACCGCGTGCTTGAGCGCAAACACGTGCTGCCGGTCGAGCAGTTCGCCGCCAGTGCGCGCGGTGCCACCCGTACCTGACTGGCTGGTACCGACCCTTGTAGGAGTGAGCCTGCTCGCGATGAGGCCGGCACATTCAATATTTATGGTGATTGACACACCGCAATCGCGAGCAGGCTCACTCCTACAGGGGGCTGCGGTGTTCCCACTAAAACAGGAGAGGACATATGCATCTGGTTCAATTCGAATTGATTAACGGCGAGCGCCGCGTTGGCGTGGTCGACAACGGGCTGATCCGCGAAGTGCAGGACGCCCGCAGCGTACGCGATCTCGCGCTGGCCGCCATCGAAGCCCGCACCACCCTTGAACAGGCAGTACAAACCCACGGCCTGGGCATCAGTCATGACTATGCGCAGTTGCTCAAAGACCGGCGCATCCTGCCGCCGCTGGATCACCCGGACCCGGCGCACCTGCTGGTCAGCGGTACCGGCCTGACGCATTTGGGCAGCGCCTCGGCGCGGGACAAGATGCACCAGCAGGCTGGCGACGAAGCGCAAATGACCGACACCATGCGCATCTTCAAATGGGGCGTGGAGGGCGGCAAACCGGCGGCGGGGCAGGCGGGCGTGCAGCCGGAATGGTTCTACAAGGGCGACGGCAGCATCGTCGTGCGTCCGGGCGAGGCGTTCCCGTTGCCACCGTTTGCCGAGGATGCCGGCGAGGAACCGGAAATGGCCGGGCTCTACGTCATCGGCCACGACGGCAAACCGTATCGCCTCGGTTTCGCGGTGGGCAACGAGTTCTCCGACCACGTCATGGAGCGCAAGAATTACCTGTACCTAGCCCACTCGAAACTGCGTAGTTGCAGCTACGGCCCGGAACTTCGCACCGGTGAATTGCCTCAACATCTGGCCGGCAGCAGTCGCATCCTGCGTGACGGCGAAGTGCTGTGGCAAAACGAATTCCTCAGCGGCGAGGCCAACATGTGCCACAGCCTCGCCAACCTTGAATACCACCACTTCAAATATCGCCAGTTCCTGCGTCCGGGCGACGTGCACATTCACTTCTTCGGCACCGCGACCCTGTCGTTCGCCGATGGCATTCGCACCCAACCGGGCGACCAGTTTGAAATCAGCCAGGCCGAATTCGGCGCCCCGCTGGTCAACGGCATCGCTCAGGCAGCAGCGGCTTTTCAACCGGACAGCATCGGTACCCTTTAAGGAGCTCCCATGACTCAGATTCTCGGTCACAACTACATTGGCGGACAGCGCAGCGCCGCGGGCAATGTGCAACTGCACAGCGTCGACGCAACTACCGGCGAACAGCTGCCGTACGATTTCATTCAAGCGACTGAAGCCGAAGTCGATGCCGCCGCCAAAGCCGCCGCCGCAGCGTACCCGGCCTATCGCAGCCTCAGCGCCGAGCGCCGCGCACAGTTTCTCGACGCGATTGCCGATGAGCTGGATGCCTTGGGTGATGATTTCGTCGCGCTGGTCTGCCGTGAAACCGCGCTGCCGGCGGGGCGGATTCAGGGCGAGCGCGGGCGTACCAGCGGCCAGATGCGCTTGTTCGCCAAAGTCCTGCGGCGCGGTGATTTCTATGGTGCGCGAATCGATTTGCCGTTGCCGGATCGTCAGCCATTGCCGCGTCCAGATCTGCGCCAATACCGCATTGGCCTCGGCCCTGTCGCAGTGTTCGGTGCGAGCAACTTCCCGCTGGCGTTCTCCACGGCCGGTGGCGACACCGCTGCGGCGCTGGCCGCCGGCTGCCCGGTGGTGTTCAAGGCCCACAGCGGCCACATGGCAACCGCTGAACTTGTTGCCGACGCACTGATTCGTGCCGCCGAAAAAACCGCGATGCCGGCCGGTGTATTCAACATGATCTACGGCGGTGGCGTCGGTGAATGGCTGGTCAAACATCCGGCGATTCAGGCCGTCGGCTTCACCGGTTCGCTCAAGGGCGGTCGGGCACTCTACGACATGGCAGCGGCGCGGCCGCAACCGATCCCGGTGTTCGCCGAGATGTCGAGCATCAACCCGGTGATCGTTCTGCCTCAAGCCTTGGCTGAGCGCTCGGAAACCATTGCCCGCGACCTGACCGCTTCAGTGGTGCAGGGCTGCGGCCAGTTCTGCACCAATCCGGGTTTGGTCATTGGTATTCGCTCGCCGCAGTTCAGCGCCTTCGTCCAGCAAGTCGCCGGGCTGATTGGCGACCAACCGGCGCAGACCATGCTCAACGCCGGCACCCTCGGCAGCTATGGCAAAGGTCTGCAAAAGTTGCTGGCGCATTCCGGCATCGAGCATCTGGCGGGTAATCCGCAGCAGGGCAGTCAGGCGCAGCCGCAACTGTTCAAGGCAGACGTCAGCCTGTTGATCAACGGCGATGAAGTGCTGCAGGAAGAAGTATTTGGCCCGACCACAGTCATCGTCGAAGTGGCGGACAAGGCCGAGCTGAGCGCGGCGTTGCATGGGCTGCACGGCCAGCTGACGGCAACGATGATCGGCGAACTGGACGACTTCGAACGCTTCCCGGAGCTGACACCATTGCTCGAACAGAAAGTCGGGCGGATCCTGCTCAATGGCTATCCGACGGGTGTGGAAGTGTGTGATTCGATGGTGCATGGCGGGCCGTATCCGGCGACATCGGATGCGCGCGGAACGTCGGTGGGGACGCTGGCGATCGATCGCTTCCTGCGCCCGGTGTGTTTCCAGAACTACCCCGACAGCTTGCTGCCGGAACCGCTGAAGAATGGCAATCCGTTGCGCATTCAGCGGCTGGTAGACGGCAAGCCCTCGCGCGACGCCTTCTAACCCACACCGCAAATCCCCTGTAGGAGTGAGCCTGCTCGCGATAGCGGTTTCACATTCGACATCTTGGTTGGATGACACACCGCCATCGCGAGCAGGCTCACTCCTACAAGGGCCGGGCACGACAATGAGCTATCATTGGCCCTTTCCCCCCTAAGAAAGACTGTTTGCCATGACTGCCCAAACCCTTCTCAACGCCCTCGAACACTGCGGCATGGTCGAAATCGACGGCCTGCACGCCTTCGAATTCGCCCTCGACGAAGACGACAACCTGCACATCGAATGCATGGATGGCAAAAAATCCCTGCATTGGGAATTCACCCCGGCGCAGGTTACCGCGGCGACGTTTGATGAAGACCTGCAGAGCTGGCTCATCAATGGCTACGCCTGCGATACCAAAACCATCGGCGAGCACCGTCTGGTCTGCGTCGGCGACGTAGTCAGCAGCAGCGACGACGAGGAAGATGATCAATGAACATGCGTAAATTCTGGCCACTGCTGATGGCCGGCAGTGTCGGTGCGATGGGCCTTTCCAGTGCCAGCGCCGAGACCTATCAATTGCTGGTGGGCTCCTACACCGCCGGCACCAGCCAAGGCATCTATCGAATGAATTTCGATAGCGCCACCGGACAGATCGCTGCCAAGCCGCTGCAAGTGGTGAAGAGCGAAAACCCGTCGTGGCTGACCCTGTCCAAAGACCAGAAGCAACTGTTCGTGGTCAATGAAAACGGCCCCGGCCAGAAAGACCCGGTCGGCCGTGTCAGCAGCTACTCGATCGATCCCAAGACCCACGCCCTGACCCTGATCAATCAAGTGCAGAGCCTGGGCAACGAGCCGACCCATTCGAGCCTCAGCGGCGATGCCAGCCATCTGTTCGTCAGCAACTATTCGGTGGTCGAAGATCCGGGTGGCACCCTCGCGGTGTTGCCGGTCGGCGCCGATGGCAAACTCAAACCGGTGGTGCAGATGAGTGCGCACCCGGCGAGCCGGGTCAATCCCGAGCGTCAGGCCTCGAACCACGTGCACTCGACGGTGTCCTCGCCGGATGGTCGCTACGTGTTCTCCAACGACCTCGGTGCGGACAAGGTCTTCATCTACCAGTTCGACCCGAAGGCCAACCCGGACCTGCCGCTGACCCCGGCGAAAACCGCTTCGGTGAGCCTGCCGGCCGGCAGTGGCCCGCGTCATCTGCTATTCAGTGCCGACGGCAAGCATGCCTGGCTGACCATGGAAATGAGCGCGCAGGTCGCGGTGTTCGACTACCACGACGGCGTGCTGACCCAGACGCAAATGGTCGATCTGGCCGCCGGTCAGCCGACCTCGGACAAAGCCGCCGCCGCGCTGCATGCCTCGGCCGATGGCAAGTTCCTCTACGTCAGCAACCGTGGCACCGCCAATCAACTGCTGGTGTTCAGCATCGATCCGGCGAACGGACAGCTCAAAGAGCTGCAAAAACGCTCAGTTGAAGGCGATCACCCGCGTGAGTTCAGCCTCGATCCGAGCGGCAAGTTTCTGCTGATCGCCAACCAGAAGAGCAACGAAATTGTCGTCGTCGAGCGCGACGCCAAGACCGGTCTGCTCGGCAAAACCGTGCAAAAACTGCCGATGGACGCCCCGAGCGATCTGAAGTTTCTAGTGCGACAATAAGCCACAGGCCCCGGTTTACGGGGCCTGTCTCGTTGTATTAATCGCGCTGATATCCGGTAATGCTACAAAGCATTTCAAGCGATCAACCCTCGAGCGTTAAGTTTGCTTCACGGCCCAACCGGGCAAAGCAAGCCAACCGAACACGAGGGTTACCGCCATGAACTTCAATCTCTTCTCGATCATCGCCGCTTCCGCCATCTCCGCGACCGTTGCATTGCCAGCCAGTGCCAACGCTGAAATCAGCAGCAAAAAATCCCACACCCAGAGCTACACCCAGAAGTATCTGCAACAGAGCGCCAACTTCTACGCCGCACTGGATCACAAAGCCCAACACTGAACTCTGCAGCTGTCTCCAAAACGGGGATCTTCGGACGCATATCGCACCCCTGTAGGAGCTGCCGAAGGCTGCGATCTTTTGACGTTTAAGATCAAAAGATCGCAGCCTTCGGCAGC
>NZ_JAJSLU010000014.1:136158-170521 GCF_023063025.1 Pseudomonas sp. YL2
GCCCCCCGCGCCCCCTCCCCCCCCCTGGAGGCGCCCCCGGAGGCCTGCTTTTTTTTGTCTAAAAAAACAAAAACCCCCCCCCCTCCGGCAGCTCCTACACGTATGTGTGATCGAAAAATCTGCGCTCGATAGGTTTTCTCCAACACCGAGATAGACCGGCTAAATAATCAACCAAGCTGATGTTTACTATGGCAAACCCTGAGTGGTTACTGCGGCTTTTTTGATTGATCCTGACGGCACTGAAACATGCCCACGGAGCACATCATGGCCAGTTCAATCATTACTTCAGCCAAGCGCGGCGCCTATCTGGCCATCGGTCTTTACCTGGCACTGGTGCTGTTTGTCAGCATCGCCGCGCAAACCCAACACAGCTTCGACGCACCGATCCAGGTCGCACACCCCGGCATCCAGTTCGAACACCGCGCAGACGTGCTGGTTGATCGTGCTGAACTCACAGGAGTGGGCGGCGCATGAAAGGCTACAGACTCTGGGTCATCGCCGGTCTGGCACTGATGACCAATGGTGCGGCGTTACTCGGCTTCGGCCAAGGTTCGGTCGGCGCGCTGGCGCGTGCCATCGAGGCCAATCACAGCATTGCGCACAACATCGAACGGGCCAACGCCCAAGGGTTGCTGGCCGGCAATCCGCCAATCAAGGCTGAGGTCGATTTTCTCGGGCCGTTTGAAGTGGATTGCATGGCACTAGGCATGTGCAACGCACTCGCCTAGACAACACGAACCACTGTGGCGAGGGAGCTTGCTCCCGCTGGGTTGCGAAGCAGCCCCAAATGCGGCGATCCCCTATTTCTGATGATCCGTGTTGAATGGATTTGCGACTGCTGCGCAGCCGAGCGGGAGCAAGCTCCCTCGCCACAGGTGTTCGGCAAGCAAGAAGAGAAAGTTATTTCTTCATGATTGAGGTGAACAGCTCGGAGTCGAGGAAACGCTGCAACCAGACCTGCAACCGCACATAAGGCGTCTGCGCAAACCACTCGCGATCCACATGCGCAAATTGCCGAACGAACGGCAGCAACGCGATATCCGCGAGACACGGATGATCACTCAGCAAATAATCCCGACCTTCAAGCAACCCATCCAGCCGCTGCAAAAACAACGCCCCCTCAGCCCGATAAACTTCCATCGGTTGCTCCGGATAGCGTTCGGCGTACTTGTAGCGGTTCAAATGCACCTTGAACCCCTGATCGTTAGCCTCGATCACCCCGGCAATCCGTGAATCACCACCGAGCAGCCAGTCATCCGGATCATGCTGCGCCAACGCCCAGCGCATGATCTCCAGACTTTCATCAATCACCTGCCCATTGGCATCCAGCACCGGCACCGTGCCCTTGGGCGAGATCGCCAGCATCGCGGCCGGCTTGGCCTTGAGGCTGACTTCGACGATCTCCACCGGTACGCCCGAATAACGCAGGGCCATTCGCGCGCGCATCGCGTAAGGGCAGCGGCGGAACGAATACAGCGTGTTCATTTCACCTCCAGTGTGCTCAAACCGTTGCCTTGGCGTTGTACCTGAATCTGCACCGGAATCCGTTCGTGCATTTCCTGCACATGGGAAATCACCGCGACCTTGCGCCCCTGCGCCTGCAAGCCGTCGAGTGCATCCATGGCCAGTTGCAGCGACTCCGGATCGAGGCTGCCGAAGCCTTCGTCGATGAACAGCGATTCGATTTTCAGCGTGCTCGAGGCCATCGATGCCAGCCCCAGTGCAAGGGCCAGCGACACCAGGAAAGTCTCGCCACCGGAAAGCGAATGCACCGAGCGCAATTCGTCGCCCATTTCGGTATCCATCACCAGCAGGCCGAGCATGCTGCCGCCGCGTTTCAAGCGATAGCGTTTGACCAGTTGGCGCAACTGCACGTTGGCGTGATGCACCAGCAAGTCGAGGTTGTAGGCCTGGGCGATCTTGCGGAAGGTATCGCCGGTGGCCGAGCCGATCAACGCATTCAGACGCGCCCAGCGCTGGTACTCGGCATAGGCGTCGGCAATCTGTTGCGCGAGTGCCTGATTGGCGTTTTTCCGGCGCTGATCTTCGGCCTGTTCGGCGCGCAGTTCGGCGCACTGTTGCTCGCTGAGGTTGAACTGGTTCTGCAGCTCGGCGAGCGCGCTGGCGAGTTGCTCGGCATCAAGATTGCCGTTGTGCTGCGCCTGATGATCGGCCAGGCGTTGATCACGTTCCTGCAGCAGCACCTTGGCCTGTTCGATGGCTTTTTCGTTGTGCTGCAAGCGCTGGCGCAGTTCACTGAGCTGCGTGTCATCGACGCGCAGCAGGTCTTCGAGACCGCCGTCATCCAGCTCAGGATGGCGTGCGCGCCAGTCGGCAATCTTCTGCGTCAGTTCGTCGTTTTCGCTTTGCAGCGCCTGCAAGCGTTCTTGCTGAGCCTTGAGTTCGGCGCCAATCTGCACCCGTTGCGTGCGCACGTTCTGCAGTTCCGCAGCGGTGCCGGTTTCGGCGTTGCGCGCCTGATCCACAGCCTGTTCCAGTTGCTGCTGCCAGTGCTCGGCGCTGCTGTGTTCGCCCAGCAGTTGCGCGAGTTTTTCCTGACTGGCTTGTTGCTGCTCGGCCAGTGCACTGAATTGCTGCTCGGCGCTTTGCAGCTGCTGTACGCGGCTGAGCTGGCGATCCTGTTCTTTCTCCAGCGTCTGCTGGCGTTGTTGCTGCTCGGCCAACTCTTCTTTTTGCTGCTCGACCTGCGCCAGGCGCTCGGCAATCTGCCGGTCCAGCTGCATGAAGGTTGCCGCTGGCTCGACGCGCAAGGCTTCGAGGGTGTCGGCCGGCAGCAGGCTGGCGAACGCGGTCAGTTCCTCGTCGAGACGCTGACGGTCGCTGCTCAGTTCGCGTTGTTGGTTGCTCAGGTGCTGCGCCGCTTGCTGATGCGCGGTTTCGGCATTGCGCAGTTGCTGGGTCAGACGCGCCGCGTCCTGTTGCAGGGTGAGCAGGGCGCTCTGGCGTTGTTCGTCCTGGGTGATGCTCTGATTCAGTTGATCGTTTTGCCGGGTGAGCCAGGCGTCGCGTTTGTCGGCGTCCTGGTTCAGTAACTGAGCGGACAGCGGATGGGCGTCGAGGCTCGGCGCTAGTGCCTGTTGCTGCGCGACCAGTTGTTCCTGTTGTTGCAGCAGCTCCTTTTGTTGAGCGATCACGCCACCGACTTCGGCGCGCAGTTCGATGAGCTTTTCCTTGAGCTGATCGACCACTTGCTGGGCGTTGGCCTGTTCGCTTTCATCATGACGGCCGAGGCTTTGCAGCAGCGCTTCCGGCTGATGATACGGATGCTCGTTGCTGCCACAGACCGGGCACGGCTGATCGTCCTGCAACTGCGCGCGCAACTCCTCGACACTGGCGCTGCGGGCCAGACGCTGGCGTTCGAGCAGTTCACGGGTGACGTTGAGGGTTTGTTCGGCGACGGTCAGCTCGGCCTTGGTTTTCACCCCGTCCTGGGTCAGACGTTCACGTTCCTGCTGTGCATCAAGCAGGCGCTGTTGCAGCTCTACGCCGCGTTTTTCCAGCTCCTGCTGGCTGGCCCACAACCGCGTCAGATCTTCGATGGCGCGCAGTTGTTTGCGGTTGTCCTGCAACAGAGTGCCGAGGATACCGATCTGCTCGGCGACGGCATCCGGCTCGGCGCCGGCCTCTTTGAACAGCACTTCCAGTTGCTGTTTTTGCGTGGCCAACGCGTCGGCGCTGTGCGCGGCGTTCTGTTCGAGGGTCGCCAGTTCGGCCTGGCCCTTGTTCAGGCGATTGCCGATCAGCATCAGCTGTTGCAGGCGATCGCGATAGGCATTCCACGCATCGCTGAGCGGTGCCAGTTCGGCACTCTGCTCCAGCTCGGCGGCGATTTTCTGCAAGCGTTCAGCGACTTCGGCCTGTTTCGTCTGCAACGCTTGAATCGCGCTCTGGCCTTCGGTGCAGGCTTGCTCGGCGGACTGCCGGGCCTCGGCGCTGAGTGCGGTGTCCTTGGCGAGGCGGGCGAGGGTGCTTTGCTCATCGAAGGCCTGACGCAGCAGCGGGGCACTTTCGCTGTGCCGCTGCTGCGCTTCGCTCAGGGCGATTTTCGCCGCATCCAGCGCCTGTTCCAGTTGCGTCTGGCGTTCTTTGAGCTCGCCGTGCTGCTGAGTGTGCGCGGCGATCTGTGCCGCCAGCGGCGTCAGTTGCGCATCGAGTTCGGTCTTGCGCGCGAACTGGTGACGCTGCGGGGCGAGTTGTTCCAGGCGCGTCAGTTTCAGGCGTTCACCCGCCAGACCTTCCCACTGTTGCTGCGCACTGTGCAGTTGCTCGGCGGCGGCTTGCTGCGCGTCCTGCAACTGGCGCAAATCCTTGAGCCAACTGTGCTGTTGTTCCAGTTGCTTGAGTTGCGCCTGCTGCAACTTCAGCTGTTGCTGGGCAGCGTTGAAACGCTCATCCAGTTCGGCCCGGGCTTCGGGGGCCAGCGGGGTGACGCCCGTGGCTTGATCCTGCAGCAGCTTGTGCGCTTCGCGGGCCTCTTTGGTCTTGTCGAAGGCGCGGCGGCCAAGGCGGGTGTAGAGCGCGGTGTCAGTGAGTTTTTCCAGCAGTTCGCTGCGGTCGTTGTCATCTGCCTTGAGGAACGCGCTGAACTCGCTCTGGGCCAGCAGCACCGCGCGGGTGAACTGTTCGAAGTTCAGGCCCAGCGCGGCTTCGAGCTGGGTCTTGTATTCGCCTTTCTGGCTGGCGAGCAGTTGATCCTGATCGATGTCGCGCAGGCTCTGCCGGCTGGCCTGCAACTTGCCGCCGGCCTTCTCCCGGGCACGGTTGGCTTCCCAGCGCGCACGGTAACGCCGGCCATCGACGCCGACGAAATCCACTTCCGCATAACCTTCACCGGTACCACGGCGCAGCAAGGTGCGCGGGTCGCCGGTGGCGATTTCACCGTCGGCGTCCGGCACCTTGGCGTCACGGCCGGTGTTGTTCAGGCGCGGCACGGCGCCGAACAACGCCAGGCACAGGGCGTCGAGCAGGGTACTTTTACCGGCGCCGGTCGGCCCGGTGATTGCGAACAGGCCAGCACTGGCCAGCGGTTCGGCAGTGAAATCAATCTCGAACGGGCCTGCCAGCGAAGCAAGGTTCTTCAAGCGAATGGCGAGAATCTTCATGGCTGCTCGCCCTCCATCTGTACGTCCTGCAGCAGTTCGGCGAAGTCCTTGAGCGTCTGCTCATCGACCTCGTTGCCATAGTTGTCGAGCCAGGCGCGACTGAATAGCTCCTGCGGAGTGAGCTGATCCAGTTCGACCAGCGCGCTGCCGTCATCGCTGCCCTCAGCGCCACGGTTGCCGGCGTACTCGGCGGCGATCCGCACCAAGCGCACGGCTTTGCCTTGCAGGGCGTTTTCCACCTGATGGCGCAGATCCGGCTGCGGCTCGTCGAGGGTTACGCGCACTTCCAGCCATGGCTGGCGCTGGGTTTCGGCGAGCAGATCGATGTTCGGCAGGTCGGCCAGTTGCAGCAGGATCTCCGCCAGCGGCGCCGGGCCGATGCGTTGCAGGTTGACCGACCTTGGAATCAGTTTTGGTTCGACACTGACCAGGGTTTCGCCGTCGAGGGTGACGTCGAGAATCTGGTGCTGATAGCCGATCTCCGAGAACGACAGCGGAATCGGCGAACCGCTGTAGCGGATGCGTTCTTCACCGTTGACCTTCTGCGGCTTGTGCAAATGGCCGAGCGCAACGTAGCTGATGCTCGGCCCGAACAGGCTGGCGGGCAGCGCTTCGGCGTTACCGATGATCAGGCTGCGCTCGGAGTCTTCCGAGACCGAGCCGCCCGCCATGTGCGCGTGACTGATGGCGACCAGCGCCTGACCCGGCTGGCGCTTGGCATTCGCCGCTTCGATCAGCCATTCATGCACCTGACCGATACCGCGCAGATAGTTGTCGCCCAGATGCGCACCGGTCACCTCGGCTGGACGCAGGAATGGCAGCGCCAGGCACCAAGCGGCGATTTCGCCTTGGGCATTCGGCAGTGGCAGCAGCAGCCGTTCGGCGTCGAGCTGGCCGTCATCCAGCCACAACACCCGCCCCAGTGCATGGGTGCGCAAGCGGCGCATCAACGGCGCCGGCAGTTCGATGCGCGAGCCGGAATCGTGGTTGCCGGCAATCATCACGATGGTCAGCAACGGCTGCTGCTCGTGAGCGCTGACGACGAAATCGTAGAGGCGTTCCTGGGCTTTGACCGGCGGATTGACCGTGTCAAAGATGTCACCGGCAATCAGCAGCACATCCGGCTGCGCCAATTGCAGTTGGCGCAGCAGCCATTCGAGAAAGCACGCATGCTCGAAATCGCGCTCCTGGCCATGCAGGTTTTGCCCAAGGTGCCAGTCGGAGGTGTGGAACAGACGCAAGGTGGACTCCGCTACAGAAAGAGATGATGGCCGCGGGGAAATGATGGGCGGCTGAAGAGGGGGGAGTTTACTGGCAAACGGGCGGACTTGCCCAAAGGCTTGAAAGATCAGGAGGTCGTGGCCGATGCCGTCTGTCGCTACTGTCAGATCTGACAGTAGCTGGCAGACAGCATTGGGTGATGGGATAGCGCAGTCGCCAAGGCGTCAGGCCGGGGCTTTCTGTCACTTGAGGAGTTGCTTGTATGAAAACGCAATCACCATCAGCCTCTACGTCTTCTGATCCAGGCGTGAACGCGCTCAAGCCCATAAGGATCACCAAACTCAAGACTCCCGTGCAGGGCTATGATGGCGGTTTGCCGGTGCCCGCTGTGGAAGGAGGCGTCGAGTTTCTGGTGCCTCCCTGGCTGGTCATGAAGGCGGGTGATCTGCTTGAGGTGTTTTGGGGCGACCTGCAGGAGCCGGTCTGGAGTAAAGACATCGAGCCGGAAGATGAAAACGAAATCGTCAAAGGGGTCATCGATGAGGGGCATATCCGCAGGGGGGACGCCTATCCGGTTTTTTATCGAGTGACCCGGCCGTTTCAGGAACCTGAGTCAACACCGCTGCAAAGGTTCTTCGTCAAACTGGATCGCCCCGGCGGCTTCGATGACGACCTGTCAATGCCCGGCCACCAGAACCTGCGCTACCACATTCCCCAAAGCATCATCGATAACGGCGTCGGCCCCGAGGAGGCCGCGGCGGGTGTGCCGATCACGATCCTGCCGTACCCCTTCATGCGCATCAACGACCGCGTCAAAGTGGCGTGGGGCAGAGTAGAGAAAGAGGTCTATGTCGAGCAAAAGCATATTGACGACCCTGACGACAACCCGCTGATCGTGACCATCGATCAAGCACTGATCGTAGAGGCGGGCGACAGCGCCGGGGTGATGGTGATGTACCAGGTGATCGATGAGTGTGGCAACTATCCCGATCCACGTTCCCTGTGGTCGGCGAAAACCCGAGTCGTGGTGGATCTGAAAGGAAATCGTCTCGATGCGCCTATCGTGCTGGAGGCCGATCCGCAGACTTACGAAATCGACCTCGACGAATTGAACGATGACGACGTGAACGTTCTGGTCAATACCCCCGCTGGCAACTTCCAGGAGCAGGATGTCGTCGCCTTGACCTGGCGAGGAATCAACGCCGAGGGCGTACCGATCAACCATGGCCCGGTAGAGCTGCCGGTGACGCGGGTCGGTGTTGCGCTGGTGTTCACTGTTCCGAACGACAAGGTGCGAGCCATTGCCAAAGGCCGGGCCAGTGTCTCCTACATACTCAAGCGAACGGGCGCGGCCGATCGGCCGTCCAAGACCGTCGGCATCTCGGTGACGGGGGAGACCTTCCGACTGCCGTCTCCTACGGTGGACGAAGCCCCTACCGGTACGCTGAACCCGGACGAACGCTGGGCCACCGTGCGCATTCCATGGTTTGCCGGACGCGCCGCCAGTGACCTGTTGACGCTGATCTGGGAGGCCACGCGTCCCGGCGGTGGCATCGTCTATTACGAAGACCCGCGCCCGGTTGGCGATGTGCCGGATGACGAGCCGGTGTTGCGTAATGTCTCGAACGCGGAGATCCAGCGTTTCGACGGCTTGCAGGTCTCGGTGTTCTATACCGTCGCCAATGATGATGAGGCGACACTCAACGTGCGCGAGTCGTTGCCGTTCGAGATGCAGGTGGGCGAAGTGCAACCGCTGTTCGTGACGCCGCGCGTTGAAGAGGCGGTGCCTGGCACGTCGTTGATCGATCCGGAAGCCGTCCCACCGCTGGGCTGTAAATTGATTGTGCCGTATCTGCAGACACTGCCCGAAGACCTGGTGAATTATCGCTGGCGCGGTACGGGCGGTAACGGCAGCACCAGTGGCTCACTGCGTCTTACAACGCAAACTGCGGGTAAGGAAGTGCCGTTCACGGTGCCTAAACAGTTTGTGACCAACAACCTCAATCGCCGGATTGTCATCGACTATTTCATTGTGCGTGACGGCAAGACCCTGGGTTACTCATTTCCACTGACCTTGCGGGTCGGCAATGCCCTGCTGGATTTCGATCCGCCCTCAATTGACGACGCGCGCGGCGACCAGATTGATGCGAGCGCGGTGCCAGCGGTAGGTGCAACCGTGCGTCTGGCTGCGGCGTATGGCCTGAGGGTGGGCGACAGCGGTGAGATCCGCTGGATCGGCGTTGCCGGAGGCGGCACCGCCATCGTGCCGTTTCGCGTGGAGAGCGGAGAAGCGGGGCGCGACAAACTGATCAGCGTGCCGCAGTCGGTGGTGTTGGCCAACGTCGGGCGGGAGATCTCGCTGGATTGCACCGTGGTGCGTCAGGCCGGTGGTCGCCAGTATTCGCGGGTGGCGGTTTATGACGTGCGTGCGTCGCTGGGGACAGGCCGGTTGCTGGTGATGGGCGCGCGCTCGCGGGGTAATTACCAGATGTATGGCGGCGGGACTGCGTGGTTGACCGCGCTGGATGCAACCACCCGGCAGCCGGTCAAGGCCTGGTGGCGGTATAACGGCGAGGAGGGCGAGGTCAGTGGCACGACGTTCCGTGACACTCGACCGGATCGGCTGCTGCATGTGCGGATCAGTGATGATCAGGTGACAATCAATCCGCAGAACCTGTGCGGGAACGGGAATTTTATATCCGGCGAGGGAGCAAACAACGCGGCCTTTGCGGCACGGACTGAGCGTGGGGCCCTGGTGGCATGGGGCAGCCCTGGTCGGGGTGGAAATTTAGGAGATTTGTTACCGGCCATTTCCGATGCCATATCGCTGAGTGCCTGCGGTTATGCCTTCGCGGCACGTCAGGCCAGTGGCGGGGTGGTGGCTTGGGGACGCAAAGAAGACGGAGGATTGGTATCCGAACCGGTCAGTCTTATGCGGGATATCGTGGCAGTGAGCGGCAACGGTTATGTGTTCTGTGCGCTACGTCGCGATGGAAGTCTGGTGGCGTGGGGAAATCCCGGTTTGGGGGCAACGCTTCCACAGCCGATACCTACACTAAGGAATGTCGTCAAAGTGATTGGCAACACCTACGCCTTTGCTGCGCTTCGGGCCGATGGTTCGGTCGTCGCTTGGGGGCACCAAAGCTACGGAGGTAATGTGCCGGAGTCCATCGGAAAAATGACTGACATCGTTGATATAGTCGCTAACGCTTATGCCTTCGCAGCCCTACGTTCCAATGGTTCAGTGGTGGCTTGGGGAGTCTCCTACGAGGGGGGGGCGGTGCCTGGCACGATTGGGGTACTGACAGACATTGTGGAACTGAGCGGAACCGAACGCGCCTTTGCCGCGCGACGCAGCAATGGCAGCGTTGTTGCGTGGGGGCGAGGGACATATGGCGGAAACGTTCCTGCGCCGATCGCATTACTGACGGATATCCGGACGGTAACGGGTAACAATGCATCATTCGTTGCACTGCTGAGCAGTGGGCGTGTAGTGGGGTGGGGACACTACGCAATTCCGGCGGAGGTTGCACTTTTGACTGACATCGTCCAGGTGGTAGGCGGAGGAGTTGCTTTTGCCGCATTGCGCGCCAACGGCACCGTTGTAGCCTGGGGAGTAGCTGATCGAGGTGGTGTAATCCCGGATGCCATTGCGGCCAGACTGGTCAACGTCCGCGCCATTTATGGCAACACCCATGCCTTCGCCGCGCTGACCTCCAGCGGCGAAGTCGTGACCTGGGGCCGTGGCCCGGCCGGCGGTAACAGCGATGGTGTCGCCGATCAGCTCAACGGCAAAATCTTCTACGAAGCTACAGCGTTGTCCCGTGGTTTGGGCATGCGTGAGACACGACTGCTTGAAGCGGCGGAAAGTGAACAAACCTCATAACACCGCCAACGCCTGAAAGATCGCAGCCTGCGGCAGCGCCTACACGGACTAAATGTAGGAGCTGCCGCGGGCTGCGATCTTTTGCGGTTTACTTCGGATAAAGCGGCGGCAACCCGCTGTCACCCACCGGATCCTGCACCCGCTCCGCCGCCGGAATGGTACGGATCGCCCGCCACAAATCCTCACCCTGCCAATGCTGCCCCGTCTCGCTGTACAGCGCGCCATTGAGCCCATCCAGCGCATCCGACAACGGTACAAACCGCGCCGCCATATCTGCCAAAGTCTCCGGCTGCTGCCGCGCCCATGCATCCATCGCCTGCCGCGTCGCTTGCGGATCATTCGCCTGGCACGCCCGCTTGATGTCGTCCAGCAAGGTGCGCGGGCTCGGCCCGGTTTGGGCGGCGCGATGCACCGCCGGTTGCCAGCGCGCACGCCACCACAGGCCGAAACCGAGCAGGGTGGTGCAGGCGAGGATCAGGGTGCTGAGTTTCCACCACCACAACACATCGTTATCGATGGCGCTCACTTGCAGAGTGCCGGCCGGGGTGTCGACCTGCAGGCTCGGGTTGTTCGCTACTTGCAGGGTGCGCGCCGGCAGGCTGGTGTGTTCCAGATGATCTTCGAAGGTGTTCCACCAGATCACGTCGACGGTCGGCAGTTCGATGCTGCCGCTGCGGCTGGGCACCAGCGCTTCGCGTTCTTCACGGCTGCCGATCAGGCCGCGCTCGCCGCTCTGGTTGCTCAGCACCGGTTGATCCGGGTAACGGCGCAGGCCGTTGGCCTCTGTGGCGGGCAGGGCCGGTAGCTGCGAACTGGCCAGGCCTTCGGCCTTCAGCGTCAGGCTGCGGGTCAGGGAGTCGCCGACCTGAAGGTGATCCGGCTCGGGGTTCCAGCTTTCGCTCAGGCTCAGGCTGCGCGCGGGCAGCCACGGCGCATCGGCCGGGTAGGTCAGCGGTTTCGGTTTGACCGTCAGCGGAATCTCTGAGGAGCTGACGCGCAGCAGCTTGCCGGGTTTCGGGCCTTGCGCGGTCGCGTCCTGAGCGGGCTGAGTGTCGACCAGCGTGGCGCTGAAGGTCTGCGGGGCGATGGTCAGCAAGCCGCTGTGCTGCGGGTAGATCGCATAGCGCATCTCGATCACGCCATGGCGCACGCCGTTGATGTCTTTCTCGTAAGTGCGCGTGTCGCCCAGTTGCTCGATGCGCGCGTCGGCGATTTGCAGCGGGGTGAGGCTGCTGTCGTCGTACAGCGACACCGAGTGGTAAATGCGCAGTGTCAGGATCGCCTGGGCCTGCACGTACACGCTGGACTGGTCGAGGCTGGCCTCGATGAACACCGGATCCAGGTTGTTCTTCTCTTCGCGGGTGTCGCTCTCGACCACTTGCACGGTAATCGGCTGGCTCTGCACCTCACCCAGTTGCAGCGGTGGAATGACCACGCTGCCGTTTTCTTTCGGCAGCAGGGTGATGATCCAGCGGGTGGTGGCGCGGCTGTCGCCATTGAGGGTGTTCAACTGGTTGACCTGACGTGTGCCGCGCACCTCGAACAGGGGTTCCAGCGGTGTCAGGTCGGGTTTGCCGAACTGCGTGACATCACTGGTTTCGAGGGTGAGTTCGACCGTCTCGCCGGAGTTCAGGCGACTGCGATCCACGCTGGCCGTCAGCTCGGCCGCCTGGGCGGTGGCCGTGCAGAGCAGCAGGGGCAGCAAGAGAGCGGTGAAACGGGTCATCGAGTGTTTTCCTGATCCTGATGTTGTTGCTGTTCGTACCAGAATTTGCGTCGCAGCAGTTCGCCCGGGTCGTCCGGGATCTTGCCCAGCCATTGTTCCAGTGCCTGACGCTGCTCGCCTTCGAGGTTGTCCTCGCTCGGGCGCAGCGTTGGCACGGTGTCGGTTTCTTCCGCTTCATCGCTGCCCGGCACTTCGTTGGGGCCTGGCTGCGGCGGGGTGGTCGGTGGCGGTTCGCTGGCCGGCTCGCCGGGCTGCGCCTCGCTCGGGGTGTCACTTTTCACCGCGGGTGGCGGCGTGGTCGCTGGCGGTGGTTCATCGCCGGGCACATTTGGCTGCGCCGGTTGCGGCTGTGGTTCGGCCGGTGGCGGCGTGTTCTTCTGCTTGAGCAGGTTTTCCACCAAGGCCTTGTTGGTCAGCGCCGGGCGCAAGTCCGGTTGCAGTTCCAGTGCTTGCTCGTAGGCATCGATGGCGGCTTCCAGCTCACCACTTTTCGCCAGCGCATTACCGCGATTGTAGTGGGCGCGGGCATCGCTGCCTTCGGCGAAACGCTGAGCGGCGCCACTGTAATCGCCGGCCTCGTACAACGCTACCCCTTGCCACTGATGATCTTCGAAGTGTTCGGCAGCATCGGCCGGGCGTTTCTGCTTGAGCAAGTGCAGGCCCTGTTGATCGGGGCGCAGCCACAGGTCTTCGAAGTCGAAAGCGTAGCTCGGCTGCGGCAGGCACAGCAGCAAGGGCAGGCAGAACAACCAGCCACGCCGTCCGGCGCAGGCGGCCAGCAGCAATAGCGGCAACAACAGCCAGTAACCCTGATCGGCCCAGGTGTCGAGGCGCACGGTCTGGCCATCGTCGCGCAGGCTGCGCGGGCCATCGAGCAGGCCGAGGGCGCGCAAATCGGATTCGTCGAGACGCGCGCTGTGATATTCGCCACCGACGCTGGCGAGGAATGCGCCAAGGCCCGGGCTGTCAAGTTGCGGCACGCGAATCGCGCCCTGTTCGTCCTTGAGGAAACTGCCGTCCTCCTGAGCGATTGGCGCGCCCTCAGCGGTGCCGATGCCGAGCATCAGCAGTTGTGCCGATTGCTGGCCGAGGGCGCGGCGGATGCCTTGGCGTTCTTCTTCGGTCAGCGAGGAGCCGATCAGCAGAATCCGTCCCTGACCGAGCGCGCCTTGCTTGAGCAAGGCCAATGCTTTGCTCACGCCGAGATCAGCGCGATGGCCGCTTTCCGGCATCAGCGAGGGCTTGAGGGCGTCGAGCAGATTGTGGCTGGTCGCCAGGTCATCCGACAGCGGCACCAGCGTGTGCGCGCTGCCGGCGTAGACGACGATCGCGGTCTGCGCATCGCTGCGTGCCTGCAACAGGTCGAACAGCTTGCGCCGGGCCTGTTCCAGTCGCGTTGGCGGCGAGTCGGTGGCGAGCATTTCCGGGGTCAGCTCCAGAACGACGACCAGCGGGTCGGCAGGTTTCTGGCTGGTCTGTTCGACGCGCTCCCAACTGGGCCCGAGCAGGGCGACGATGGTCAGCAGCCACGCCACGCCAAGGGCAACCCACGGCAGCTTGCTGGCGCGGCCATTGCCACCGCTGAGCAGCGTCGCGTGGAACGCCGGCGGCAGAATCATTTGCCAGCGTCCGGCGCGTTTCTGCCGGTGCCAGAGTTGCCAGATCAGCCAGCCCAGCAGCGGCAGGAGCAGCAGCCACCAAGGGCGGAACCAGTGCGGCCAGAGCGCGATCATCGGCGCCTCCGCAGACGCAGGCGTTTCAGACGCTCACGCCAGTCAGGCAGCGGACTTTGCAGATACAGCTCCTTGGTAAACAGGCGTTGCAGCGGGTTGTCCGGCCACAATTCGCGGGCGACCAGCAACAGGCTAAGCAGCAGGGCAAAGGCCAGCGGCCACTGATACAAGGCTTGCGCCGGGCGCGCCTGGGTCGGTTGCTGAGTCACCGGTTCGAGTTGATCGAGGGTGTCGCGGATCGCTTGCAGCTCTTTGCCGTCGCGGGCGCGGAAGTATTGGCCGCCGGTGGCGTTGGCGATGGCCTTGAGGGCCGGTTCGTCAAGGTCCAGGCTCGGATTGACCCCGAGCAGGCCGGTGCTGCCACTGTCTTCGGGGTCGGCGCCGATGCCGATCGGGTAGATTTTTACCCCTTCGCTGGCGGCCAGTTTCGCTGCGGTCAGCGGATCGATTTCGCCGCCGTTGTTGGCGCCGTCGGTGACCAGAATCAACACCCGGCTTTGTGCCGGACGCATGCGCAGGCGCTTCAACGCCAGACCGATCGCATCGCCGATGGCGGTGTTCTTCCCGGCGATGCCGATGCGCGCTTCATCGAGCCAGACGCGCACGGTATGCCGGTCAAACGTCAGTGGTGCCTGCAGATAGGCCTGACTGCCGAACAGGATCAGACCAACGCGGTCGCCATCACGGCTTTCAAGGAAATCGCCGAGCAGATGCTGAACCAGCGACAAGCGACTGACGTCTTCGTCCTGCCACTGCATGTCGGGAAAGTCCATCGAACCGGACACGTCCACCGCCACCAGCAGATCGCGGCCGCTGGCGGCAATCGGCAACGGTTCGCCGAGCCATTGCGGACGCGCCGCGGCGCTCAGCAGCAACAGCCACAGCAGCAGGAACGGCGCCTGCTGACGCCATGCCGGCAGATTGGCCCTTGCCCGGCGACGGGCGAGGCCTTCGAGGTCGGAGAGAAAACTCACGCGCAACGCCGGCTCGCCACTGTCGGCCACCGGCAACACCAGGCGCATCAGCCACGGCAGCGGCAACAGCACAAAGATCCACGGCCAGGCGAATTCAAACATGCTTGCGAATCCAGGTTTCAACGGCTTGGGTCAGGCCGGCGATGGCTTTGTCGTCGAGTTTGCATTCGGGTTTGTAGGCGCCTTCGACCAGCACCATCCAGCGCGTCAGGCCGGCGGCCGGGCAGCGGTTGTCGAGAAACGCCAGCCATTTGCGGCCATTGAGCGTGTGGCTCTGGCTGTAGGGGTAGTGGTTGCGGCACAGGCGTTTGAGCAGACCGTTGAGCTGCTGCAGCCAGGCCCCGGCCGGTGCGCCGTCGTAGGGTTTGGGCATCTGCGCCAGTTCGGCCAGTGCGGCGATGCGCACGGGGTCGAGCGGTTGTTCAGCGCGCACGATCGGGCGTTTCCTGGTCGGAATGAACCGGCGCAAACGCCACACGGTGAAGCCCAGCAGCGGCAGCAATAAAAGCAGCAGCCACCAGCCCGGCGCTGGCGGCCAGAAGTCGATCGGCGGCGGCGAAATCAGCGGTTGCAGTTGTTCGAGGCCGTTCATCGACTGCTCCCCGGGCGCTGCGGATTGAGGAACTCGCGCATCTGCTCGACCATTTCGCTTTGCGTGCTCAGCGGCATCAACAGCACCCGCAGTTTTTGCGCGAGCAATTCCCAACGGGCGATGCGTGCCTCGGCCTGAGCGCGATAGGTCTGGCGCAGCTCGAAATTCAGCGTGTCGAGTTCCAGTTGTGCGCCTCTTTCCGCGAACCGCAAAAGCCCGGCGGCAGGCAGGGCGTGATCCAGTGGATCTGACAGCGGCAGCAGCAACAGATCGCAATGACGCGATAGCAGACTCAGTTGCTGCTCGGCGCTGTCGGACAGCGCGCGCTCGTCGCAGATCACGATCACCAGACTGCCCGGGCGCAACACCTCACGCGCCCGGCGCAGCGCCACGCCGAGGGCGTCGCGGTCCGGCTCGCGTTCGCTGTGCAGCGACTGATTGACTTTGACCAGACGATTGAGCAATTGCAGCAGGCTCTGCTTGCTGCGGCGCGGTTTGATTTCGTAGTGCTCGTTGTCGCCGAACACCAGCCCGCCGACCCGGTCGTTATGGCCCAGTGCGGCCCAGCCGATCAACGCCGCCGCTTGCGCAGCGAGCACTGACTTGAACATCAGCCCGGAGCCGAAAAACAGCCGCGTGCTTTGCTCGACCATGATGAAAATCGGTCGCTCGCGTTCTTCATGGAACAGCTTGGTGTGCGGCTCCTGGGTGCGCGCGGTCACGCGCCAGTCGATGGTGCGCACGTCGTCGCCGGCCTGATAGACCCGCACCTGATCGAAGTCCACGCCACGCCCACGGAATTTCGAGTGATGCAGGCCGATCAGCGGGCTGCGCTGACTGGGTGTGGAAAACAGCTGCACTTCGCGCACACGGTGGCGCATCTCGATCAGATCGGTGAGGCTGATGCGGATGCCCGGTTCGGACGGCAGGGGGGCGTTCATGGGGGTCAAGCGACGGCTACGACGTCGAGAATCCGCTGCACCACCCGATCCTGATCGATGCCGGCGGCTTCGGCTTCAAACGACAGAATGATGCGGTGACGCAACACGTCGAACAGCACCGCCTGAATGTCTTCCGGGCTGACGAAGTCGCGCCCGGCCAGCCAGGCGTGGGCCCGGGCGCAGCGGTCGAGGGCGATCGAGCCGCGCGGGCTGGCGCCATAGGCGATCCACTCGGCCATTTCCGGGTCGAACTTGGCCGGGGTGCGCGTGGCCATGACCAGTTGCACCAGGTATTCCTCCACGGCGTCGGCCATGTACAGACCGAGGATTTCCTTGCGCGCAGCGAAGATCGCCTGCTGGCTGACCCGGCGTTCAGGCTTGGTTTCGCCATTCAGCGCTTCGCCACGGGCCTGCTGCAGGATCCGGCGTTCGACGGCGGCATCCGGGAAGCCGATCTTCACGTGCATCAGGAAGCGGTCGAGCTGCGCTTCGGGCAACGGGTAGGTGCCTTCCTGCTCGATCGGGTTCTGCGTCGCCATCACCAGAAACAGCGGCGACAGCTCGTAAGTGCTGCGCCCGACACTGACCTGACGCTCGGCCATGGCTTCGAGCAGCGCCGATTGCACCTTGGCCGGGGCGCGGTTGATTTCGTCCGCCAGCACCAGGTTGTGGAAGATCGGCCCTTGCTGGAACACGAAACTGCCGGTTTCCGGGCGATAGATCTCGGTGCCGGTGATGTCGGCCGGCAGCAGGTCCGGGGTGAACTGGATGCGATGGAACTGGGCTTCGATGCCCTCGGCGAGTTCTTTGATCGCTTTGGTCTTGGCCAGACCCGGAGCGCCCTCGACCAGCATGTGGCCGTCGGCGAGCAGGGCGATGAGCAAACGCTCGATGAGTTTTTCCTGGCCGAGAATCTGTGTTGAAAGAAAGGTTCGCAGCGCCAGCAGCGCTTCACGATGTTCCATCGGTGACTGTTCCTGGAAAGGGTGGCCGCAGGCGTTCGGATAACGCCGGGGCTGGGGGCGTTACTTTAATCCATCGAGGGGGGTGGCGACTAACGGCATTTTGCGCAAAGTGCGGGAAATGACTGGGGGATTTGTTGGAATTTTGTAGCAGGGGAGTGATTGGTTGCCGGTACCGGCCCTATCGCGAGCAGGCTCACTCCTACAATGGATCGTCGTACACCATACCTGTAGGAGTGAGCCTGCTCGCGATGAGGCCAGTCCAGCCGATATCAAATCTGGCTGATATAGGTCCCGGTGCCATCCAGAATATTCTTCAGGGTTTCTTCAACTTCAGGCAGATCCACCATATCCGGATTGAAAGTGATCTCCAGCACATCATCGCCATTCAACGCATCGGCATCCGCCGCCGCGATCTCGATCTTCAGCAGGGTCTTGCTCAGGGTGACTTTCACGCCATCCAGCGTCGAAGGCTCGCCATCCAGGGTGATCTCCAGCGCGTCCTCGTCCGGATAACGGCTCATCAGAAACATGTCGCCCTTGTCGCTGTGGCAGCAGAGCATGGCCATGTTGTCTTCTTCGTCGTCGCACGGGTTGACGATCAGTAGGGCGGTGGTCATTTGCATGGGGGAATTCCTGGCCGACGGGCGCTAAGTGCAATCGAAAGCGCGATTTTGCCAGCCTTGGCGCATTCGCGCTGCTCTCTTGCGTGGGTCGCTTCATTGATGCCTGCAACAAGAGGGTGCGAGAAACCTGGCGGAATCAATGAACAAGGAAAATTCCGACAGATGAATTCTGGGTTGAGAGTTGAAATTTCCGAGGACGCTGCAGGAAAAATTACTTGTTTGAACTTGGCAGCCATTTTCTGCTTTTTCGCTTGTTTTATGGCCACGATTGTCATTATTTTGCGGTTCGAACGCAAAGGAGTGCGTCAACACAAACTAAAAAAAGGACCTCTTTAGATGCATCCGTATTTCGAACGCGCTGAGGAAATTGCACACCTGTCCGACGATCAGATCGAGAAAATTTATCAGCGATATCTGGACGGGGAAAAAAGCGCTGCGCTTCTGGCCGAGTATCAGATCCCTGCCACTGTCCGCAGCTTGCTCAAGGTTTTGCCGCCGATTGTCAGTCAGGATCTGAAGTGCCCTTATTGCGATGTGCCGATGTGGGTGCGTCGGCACGCCCGGGGCACTCCGGTCTCGCAGCGTCATCCTTACAAATGCATACGGTGCGAGCACCGATACTCAGCATCCGCCCGCCATGGCCGACGCATGGCGTGTACTTGCCCGGCATGTTGCCAGGTTCATCAGCAACAATTGGCGGCGCAGGCAGAGCGTGATCGACGCGAACTTGAATCGCGCTTCGGTGTACCGAGTCCCGCGGTGCCGTATTCGACCCTTGGGTTTGTGCAGAAACTGACGTTGCTGGCCTTGCTTGACGATGGCAATGGCAGCCATCCCGAATGGATCGCGCCGTTGAGCGCGACATCCCGAAGCGAACATCTGGCACCGAGCGTCGAGGCCAGCGAGGAAAGATTGAAGAGTCTGCACGAGGCTGGCGTGTTAACGGTCGCGACGAGCTCTGATATCAGGGCCTTCGATCGCACTGAGGGTTGCAGTATCAGTGACTATTCTGCAGTGCGCTGGCAGCCTAATGTGGCACTCGGCGGCGTTGCGCGCTGTAATCGGGAAAGTCTGTACCTGGCGCTTTATCAGGAGTTGTCCGGCGAGATTCAGATCGCCTGGAAGAGCGAACTCTACGGGCTGATTTTCGATCTGGCCCGAGAAGAATCGCTTCAATACATCCGTGTGCTGGCCAACGAAGTCAGTTTTTCGTTCACGGCCGAGGCGCGTGCCGAAACGGTTGTGGGGCAACTCCTGCAGGATTTTTCCGTAAGCCAGCTCTACTACTTCGCCCGCCTGGCAGTAAAAAACGCTGCGCACTTCTACGCCACCGGCAACTCCAAAGGTCGCAATCACGCGTCCAACACCATCCCGCGCAACATGCTCGGGACCGCTCAGGATGCCCTGACTCGGAACTGGCGCAAAAACGCACACCGTGATTCGCGGGTACCGCAATCGGCGTTGCATCGGCTGTTGTACGACGTAGTGCTCAAGGACAGCGGTGCCGGGTTTTCCAAGTCGCCGGGAATGTATTGGCGCGATGAACTGGTGCCGCAGTTCTTCTCCCGTGCAGCTTTTGACAGCGACCTGCTCGGTCATTTGAGGCTGTTTTGCCGAGAGTGTGACTCCAGCAATATCGACGCCAGCATGGATAAATTGATCCTGAAAACCATGTGTTACGACTGTGCCACCGTGAGCAAATTCAGGGCGTTCGAGGAGCTGCCTGACTGATGTTTATGGGGGCTAAGCGGCCCAGGAAAAAGGGAAGGCATAAGCTCAATGTGGCTGCTTTCCTTTTTTTCTTCGAGGTGGTTCCTGAGGATTTTGCCTTGAATCTTTTTTGAGTTCTGAGGGCTGTTTTCTAAAGTGCATGATTGTGCGGTAAGGAACGTAAAACAGGAGCTGAAAGAGAATCGGGGGGAGTAAGAATACGAAAAGAAAAACGCCTGAAGAGTACGTTGAATAGAATAGAAAATTCTGACCCATGATCCTCAGTTTTGAGTCGCGGCTCATGAGGTCGGTGGAGTTTAAATAAGCTTCATAGGTGAAGATAGAGCAAAATAAAAGCAGGGCAATGAGCGATAAGGAATATTTTATGAGTGAAAGTTTGTTTGCTCTTTCAAATATCTGGTCGGATATTTTAAAGCATCGGTACAGGAATATTAAGCTGAATATTGGCGCAAATACCGCAATGTAATTCGTGGTTATCCTGGAGCTTAGAGGGAGTTTGGATGACCAGAAGCCGATGTTTTCGATCAGATAGTTTTGTAGAGCAGAATCGAGCAGCATAGGATGGTGCTCGTTAATGATTGGAACTATCAGGTTGATGAGGAGGATCGGCGCCAGCATGGATATAAAACATGCGGTTGATATGGATGGCTCAGGAGTGTTGTGCACCGTGTAATCCTTGTTTGGTGGCCGGCTCAATTAATTGAACCGGCAGGCAGAGTATTAATGCGCTGGCGTCGTTTCAACTAGCGTGAATACTGTGTCATTTATCTTTTCTACGGTTTTGGCATCGAGTAAAGCGGCAACGCCAGCCACGAGGAGACCGGTAGCGACTACAGCAATTACGGGTGGAAACGAAAAAGCAGCTAGCACTGGTGGTGCTATGAGAGCGACCAGCATCCCTGCTCCGGCTCCTGCGGCAGTGCTTTCGAATTCGAGTAACAGGGGTTTCCAGTTTCCATCCTGAAAACCGATGATTGCCTTTTCCACAACAGAATGCGCCTGCACGATTTTTCCGGTTACGCCAAATCCTTTGGCGAGCCGATTGACACTGTCCATGTAGGACGCCTTGTCCAGCGCGTTCAGTGCGTCGACAACCGCACGGGTATCCTGCGGGCTGAGCTTTGCATTCGGGTTGGTTCGCACCTGCTCGAACGTTCGCAGCGCCTCGTTGTAGCTCCTGATCTTTTTCCCTGATACATCCTTTTGAAGATCCATCACCACTTGATGCAGGTTGGCGCCGTATTTCTCGAGGATGAATTTGTTCGCGTCGGCGACGTAAGCCACCGCGCGTTTATAGTCATCAATACGTTTGGCCTCCGCTTCGGCAGCGATCCGTTGTTTTTCTTCCTCCAGTCGCAGAGCAGCCTGACGGGCCTGCTCTTGTCTTTGCGCCTCTTCAGCTTGTCGCGCCGCTTCGGCAACCTGCTGTTGGGCGAGGGCCTCGGCCTGTCGCCGAGCTATTTCGGCATACAGCCTGGTCTGGCGGTCTTGAAGATTTGCGATTTGTTCGTTCAGAAGCATGGCGTCGTAAGTGGCTTGTAACTTCGCATATTGTTGCGACGTTTTAATATCCCTTAATTTTTGCTGCAGCTCGGTGTTTTTTTGAAAAAGCAATTCATTGACAATGTTGGTGGCTTTGTTTAGCCATGTATCGGGAGTAGGGTGGGTCAGCGGTGGGTGCCTGCTGTCTATAATGTTTAACTCTATTTGCAAGCCTTGTTCTAAATTGTGCTTTTTTTTCCAGATAGTCACTTTCTATCGCCAGTGTGAGCCCATGCATCGGGTTGCCCAGCGGATAATTCTTGAGAATATCTCCGCGAATGGTGCCAGGGTTCAAATTGATGATTTCCCAGGAGCCATCGCCGTAGATTATTGTTGTCGGAAGTTCAAGTTGTCGCATGTGTTGATTCCTTTCTTTGATAGAGACCCGTTCCGTGGGTCAGGCTGATAACTGACGTCTGGTTTTTTATGGGGTGCGCTTATATAGATAGCACTGCCGATTTTTGCGTTCAAATCGTGCTGTAGGAATTCGGTCTTCAAATTATGTGAGACATTTCTTGTCAGTTTGTAAGGATTCTTTAGTGTGTTTCTACTTGTTGTTTTTATTGGTTTTTAGGTGCGAACAATCGAAGGCTGTGTAAGCTTTGGCTGGTGATTTTCCAAAGAGGAATAGGTGCGGCAGGAACGAATTTCAGGTAATCGGTCATTTCAGGTGCGCTTGCCTGTTGAACGGCCACCTGAAGCGCGAAAATTCTCTTTGGCTGCTAATGTTTACCGGTGCGCGGGGCCGCGTTTACGTGCCAATGACCGAATATGTCGCAGCACCGCAAGCAGACACATTGTCGCACCCATTAAGCTGCGCAACGGATGAGCACCCGTAAAGACATTGTCGGCAGCCTCGACAGTCGTTTTTGCAGATGCCCATTCAATGGAAGGTGAATGTGACCTGAGTGTCTCGTCCAGCTTCACCCACCTGTCCCCCTGTTTCCTCTGCCCGAGAATCAGGAACAGGGCGACACAAGCCCCGCAAGGGGTGTTGCACGCGACGCTTTCCATCAATAACAAGCTTAAGCGGAGTACCACAGATGGCGTTCTTCACCGCAGCCAGCAAAGCCGACTTCCAGCACCAACTGCAAGCGGCACTGGCGCAGCACATCAGTGAACAGGCACTGCCACAAGTGGCGCTGTTCGCTGAACAATTCTTCGGCATCATTTCCCTGGACGAGCTGACTCAACGTCGCCTCTCCGACCTCGCTGGCTGTACTCTTTCCGCGTGGCGCCTGCTTGAGCGCTTCGATCACGCGCAACCGCAAGTGCGCGTCTACAACCCTGATTACGAACGCCACGGCTGGCAGTCGACCCACACCGCGGTCGAAGTGCTGCACCACGACCTGCCGTTTCTGGTCGACTCGGTCCGCACCGAGCTGAACCGCCGCGGCTACAGCATCCACACCCTGCAGACCACCGTGCTCAGCGTACGTCGTGGCAGCAAGGGTGAGCTGCTGGAAATCCTGCCGAAGGGCAGCACCGGCGAAGGCGTGCTGCACGAGTCGCTGATGTACCTGGAAATCGACCGCTGCGCCAACGCGGCCGAACTGAATGTGCTGAGCAAAGAGCTGGAGCAGGTGCTCGGTGAAGTGCGCGTCGCGGTCGCTGATTTCGAGCCGATGAAGGCCAAGGTGCAGGAGATCCTCACCAAGCTCGATCACAGCGCATTCGCCGTCGATGCCGACGAAAAGACCGAAATCAAGAGCTTCCTGGAATGGCTGGTGGGCAACCACTTCACCTTCCTCGGCTACGAAGAGTTCACCGTTGTCGATCAGGCCGATGGCGGCCACATCGAATACGACCAGAATTCCTTCCTCGGTCTGACCAAACTGCTGCGCACCGGCCTGACCAACGAAGACCGGCACATCGAAGACTACGCGGTGAACTACCTGCGCGAACCGACCCTGCTGTCGTTCGCCAAGGCTGCGCACCCGAGCCGTGTACATCGTCCGGCCTACCCGGATTACGTGTCGATCCGTGAAATCGACGCTGACGGCAACGTCATCAAGGAACACCGCTTCATGGGCCTGTACACCTCCTCGGTGTATGGCGAGAGCGTGCGGGTCATTCCGTTCATCCGTCGCAAGGTCGAAGAAATCGAACGCCGTTCCGGCTTCCAGTCCAAGGCTCACCTGGGCAAGGAACTGGCGCAGGTGCTCGAAGTGCTGCCGCGTGACGACCTGTTCCAGACTCCGGTCGACGAACTGTTCAGCACCGTGATGTCGATCGTGCAGATCCAGGAACGCAACAAGATCCGCGTGTTCCTGCGCAAAGACCCGTACGGTCGCTTCTGCTACTGCCTGGCCTACGTGCCGCGCGACATCTATTCCACCGAAGTGCGCCAGAAGATCCAGCAGGTGCTGATGGAGCGCCTGAAGGCCACCGACTGCGAGTTCTGGACCTTCTTCTCCGAGTCCGTGCTGGCTCGCGTGCAACTGATCCTGCGCGTCGATCCGAAGAACCGCATCGACATCGATCCGCTGCTGCTGGAAAAAGAAGTTGTACAGGCCTGCCGCAGCTGGCAGGACGACTACGCGGCACTGACCGTCGAAAGCTTCGGCGAAGCCCACGGCACCAACGTGCTGGCGGATTTCCCGAAAGGCTTCCCGGCCGGCTACCGTGAGCGTTTCGCGGCGCATTCGGCCGTGGTCGACATGCAGCACCTGCTGAGCCTGAACGAAAAAAATCCGCTGGTAATGAGCTTCTATCAGCCGCTGGGCCAGGTTTCCGGTCAGCGCGAGCTGCATTGCAAGCTGTACCACGCCGATACCCCGCTGGCGCTGTCCGACGTGTTGCCGATTCTGGAAAACCTCGGCCTGCGCGTGCTGGGTGAGTTCCCGTACCGTCTGCGCCACACCAACGGCCGCGAGTTCTGGATCCACGACTTTGCGTTCACCGCGGCGGAAGGTCTGGAGCTGGACATCCAGCAACTCAACGACACCCTGCAGGACGCGTTCGTCCACATCGTCCGTGGCGATGCCGAGAACGATGCGTTCAACCGTCTGGTGCTGACCGCCGGTCTGCCATGGCGCGACGTGGCGCTGCTGCGTGCCTACGCGCGTTACCTGAAGCAGATCCGTCTGGGCTTCGACCTGGGTTACATCGCCAGCACCCTGAACAACCACACCGACATCGCTCGCGAGCTGACCCGGTTGTTCAAGACCCGTTTCTACCTGGCGCGCAAGCTGGGCAGCGATGATCTGGAAGACAAGCAACAGCGTCTGGAGCAGGCGATTCTGACCGCACTGGACGATGTTCAGGTGCTCAATGAAGACCGCATCCTGCGTCGTTACCTGGACCTGATCAAAGCCACCCTGCGTACCAACTTCTATCAGACTGATGCCAACGGCCAGAACAAGTCGTACTTCAGCTTCAAGTTCAACCCGCACGCGATCCCTGAGCTGCCGAAGCCGGTACCGAAGTTCGAAATCTTCGTTTACTCGCCACGTGTCGAAGGCGTGCACCTGCGCTTCGGCAACGTTGCGCGCGGTGGTCTGCGCTGGTCCGACCGTGAAGAAGACTTCCGTACCGAAGTCCTCGGTCTGGTGAAAGCCCAGCAAGTGAAGAACTCGGTCATCGTGCCGGTGGGTGCGAAGGGCGGCTTCCTGCCGCGTCGTCTGCCACTGGGCGGCAGCCGTGACGAGATCGCGGCCGAGGGCATCGCCTGCTACCGCATCTTCATTTCGGGTCTGCTGGACATCACCGACAACCTGAAAGACGGCGCGCTGGTACCGCCGGCCAACGTCGTGCGGCATGACGACGATGACCCGTACCTGGTGGTGGCAGCGGACAAGGGCACTGCGACCTTCTCCGACATCGCCAACGGCATCGCCATCGACTACGGCTTCTGGCTGGGGGACGCGTTCGCCTCCGGTGGTTCCGCCGGTTACGACCACAAGAAAATGGGCATCACCGCCAAGGGCGCGTGGGTCGGCGTACAGCGCCACTTCCGCGAGCGCGGCATCAATGTTCAGGAAGACAGCATCACTGTGGTCGGCGTCGGTGACATGGCCGGTGACGTATTCGGTAACGGCCTGTTGATGTCGGACAAGCTGCAACTGGTTGCCGCGTTCAACCACATGCACATCTTCATCGATCCGAACCCGAACCCGGCGACCAGCTTCGTCGAGCGTCAGCGCATGTTCGACCTGCCGCGTTCGGCCTGGACCGACTACGACACCAGCATCATGTCCGAAGGCGGCGGCATCTTCTCGCGCAGCGCGAAGAGCATCGCCATCTCGCCGCAGATGAAAGAACGCTTCGACATCAAGGCCGACAAGCTGACCCCGACCGAACTGCTGAACGCCTTGCTCAAGGCGCCGGTGGATCTGCTGTGGAACGGCGGTATCGGCACTTACGTCAAGGCCAGCACCGAAAGCCATGCCGACGTGGGCGACAAGGCCAATGACGCACTGCGCGTGAACGGCAACGAGCTGCGCTGCAAAGTCGTGGGCGAGGGCGGTAACCTCGGCATGACCCAACTGGGTCGCGTGGAATTCGGTCTGAATGGCGGCGGCTCCAACACCGACTTCATCGACAATGCCGGTGGCGTGGACTGCTCCGACCACGAAGTGAACATCAAGATCCTGCTGAACGAAGTGGTTCAGGCCGGCGACATGACCGACAAGCAACGCAACCAGTTGCTGGCGAGCATGACCGACGAAGTCGGTGGTCTGGTGCTGGGCAACAACTACAAGCAGACCCAGGCCCTGTCCCTGGCGGCGCGTCGTGCCTACGAGCGCATTGCCGAGTACAAGCGTCTGATGAGCGATCTGGAAGGCCGTGGCAAGCTGGACCGTGCCATCGAGTTCCTGCCGACCGAAGAGCAGATCAACGAGCGCGTTGCGGCAGGCCATGGCCTGACCCGTCCCGAGCTGTCGGTGCTGATCTCGTACAGCAAGATCGACCTCAAGGAACAGCTGCTGAACTCGCTGGTGCCGGACGACGACTACCTGACCCGCGACATGGAAACGGCGTTCCCGCCGACCCTGGTCAGCAAGTTCTCCGAAGCCATGCGTCGTCACCGTCTGAAGCGCGAGATCGTCAGCACCCAGATCGCCAACGATCTGGTCAACCACATGGGCATCACCTTCGTTCAGCGACTCAAAGAGTCGACCGGCATGAGCCCGGCGAACGTGGCCGGCGCCTACGTGATCGTGCGTGACATCTTCCACCTCCCGCACTGGTTCCGTCAGATCGAAGCGCTGGACTATCAGGTCTCCGCTGACGTGCAACTGGAGCTGATGGACGAGCTGATGCGTCTGGGCCGCCGTGCTACCCGCTGGTTCCTGCGTGCCCGTCGCAACGAGCAGAACGCTGCCCGTGACGTCGCGCACTTCGGTCCGCACCTCAAGGAGCTGGGTCTGAAGCTCGACGAACTGCTGAGCGGCGAAATCCGTGAAAACTGGCAGGCGCGTTATCAGGCTTACGTCGCGGCCGGTGTGCCGGAGTTGCTGGCGCGTATGGTGGCGGGTACCTCGCACCTGTACACCCTGCTGCCGATCATCGAAGCGTCCGACGTCACTGGCCAGGATCCGGCCGAAGTGGCCAAGGCCTACTTCGCCGTGGGCAGTGCGCTGGACATCACCTGGTACCTGCAACAGATCAGCGCGCTGCCGGTTGAAAACAACTGGCAGGCCCTGGCCCGTGAAGCGTTCCGTGACGATGTGGACTGGCAGCAACGTGCGATCACCATCTCCGTCCTGCAACAGGGCGACGGCACTCAGGACGTGGAAGCACGCCTGGCGCTGTGGATGGCACAGCACGAAAGCATGATCGAGCGCTGGCGCGCCATGCTGGTGGAAATCCGTGCTGCGAGCGGCACCGACTACGCCATGTACGCCGTGGCCAACCGTGAGCTGCTTGACCTCGCGTTGAGCGGTCAGGCGGTGGTGCCTGCGACTGCTGCGAATGCCGAGCTTGAACTGGCCTGAGTAGTGGTTGAATGAAGAAGCCCCGGTGTCGTGAGATGCCGGGGCTTTTTTATGTCTGGATTTTGTGGTGTTTGTTCCGGCCTTATCGCGAGCAGGCTCACTCCTACAGTTGGAATGCGTTTTCCCCCTGTAGGAGTGAGCCTGCTCGCGATGAGGGCCTGACTATCAATACAACTTATGTGCTTGTTTGTTATCCAGCATCGACACTTTATCTGTCGGTCTGGTCAATAAATTACTCAGCGACTGATCAAACTTCTGCAGCGCCCGCACTTGCACATCCTGCTGTTGATTAATATCAGCGACGATCTCTTCCGAACGTTTGAAGTCCGCCCAAACCGGTGTCAGTTCTTTGGCCTCCGAACCTTTCGCCGTGCCGATGTAATTCAACTTCGCATCATAAAAATCCGCGCTGACATCGGCCTTAATGTCGGAGCTGCGCGAGGTAATCAACTGGCTGTGGGTGTCGACGATCGCCACCACATCGGGGTGCGCCGCGCGCAGGCTCTGCATGTCCGGGTACACCGTGACCGAGCCGAACTGCCGTTGCAGCGAGGCCTTGACCCAGTCCACGGCCATGTCCGGTTTCGAGGTGTTGACGTAGGCGTCGTGGATCGGCTGCACCAGCAGGCTCTGGCCGAAACCGGTGCCGGCGTTGGCCTGATAGTCACGCAGATATTCGCGGTTGGTCAGGGTGCTGGGGCTGTAGACCACGCCCAGTGAAACGCCGGGACCGCTTTGCACCTGGGCGGCGCTGCTGCGGCCGACCGGTTGGGTGAACAGGGTATCGAGGGACGACACCGCTTTCGGCGCGGTGGGTACTGAACAGGCGGACAAGGCTAAAACCGATATCGCCAGGGTACTGGCAAAGGCAAGTTTCATGGTGAATCTCCCGTGAAGCAACTTCAGTCGGAAAGTCAGCGTTGTCGCGGCTGTTTGTGACGGGCGCACGACAGTTGATTCAGACTAAACCCGCCAACCTGTAAATAAGCTGACAATTTTTCGAGTTGTGGCGATGCATTAGTTTTATTGGCTTTAAGGCGAATCGGTTAATTGCCTCGGGAAATAAAAAGGCGCAAAACAGTGTTTTGCGCCTTTTTATTTATGGCTGTGCCAACAACCATCAGTTTTTCAAGGGGATCAGTACTTGCTCGTCCGGGGCCAACACCATGAACACCAGCAACTTCGCCGGTTTGCTGTTGCTGGCGTTTTTCGACACCAGATTTTCGGAGCCGGCCGGTTCGTACCAGAACTGGCCTTTCTTGTAGGTGATCGGCTGTTCTCCCTTGACCTGGGAAATCACTTCACCTTCGAGCACGTAGGCCATGGCGGTGCCGTCGTGTTTGTGGGCGATCGAGGACTGGCCGGGTTTGTAGTCGACTTCGATCATCATGGCTTTCTTGCCGGGGGCGTTTTTCAGCATTTGGTCTTGCAGGACGGTGACTTTCTCGGATGGGTCGTGAGCCAGGGCGGCGGCAGACATGGACAGGGCGAGAACGGCGGTGAAGAGGTGCAGGGCTTTCATCTTGGATCACCAGTTGGGGAGGGGTGGTGACCACAGTAGTCTGCGGGGTGGGGTATTCAAACGGCCAATATTCGGGAAGATCGGGTGACCAATCAGTCGTTCGGCGGTGCGGCTGAATACGCCTTCGCGAGCAAGCCCGCTCCCACAGTTGATTGCATTCCAATGTGGGAGCGGGCTTGCTCGCGAAGGGGGCAGATCAGACGATCGGGAAACTGTTGAAATCCACACTATTTGCCAAGCGGCTATCAATCAGGTCGATAAACCCCTGCGCCTCGGGCCGGTTGAAGTGCGCCTGCATTGCCGCTTCCGACTGCCAGCGTGCACTCACCGTCCAGCGCTGGCTGTCCTCGGGGCAGCGGTCGACCATGTAGGCGTCGCAACCCGGTGTCTGGCGCAAGGTGTCGACGATCTTCTGCAACTGCCGGCCGAGTTCTTCCGAACGCCCGGCGGCGGCGCGCACCTGTACGGTGTTGATCACTTCGTTGGACATTGCTCACACTCCTGAATCAGGCCGGACGAATCCTGCTCATTGAGGGATAACGCCTGTGCAGAATAGGCCTGCACCTGCTGATCACCAATAACCAATCGGCGGTTAATCGCCCAGACCAATCATTCACGCCACTTGTTGCAGAATGTCGCGCAGGCGATCCAGAGCGGTGTCGATATCGAGGGTTTCAATGGCGCCGAAGCCGAAGTACAGACCGCTCTTCACCGGTTGCCGGTAATGGAATCCGTCGATGGAATACAGCCCGACCTCGACTTTTTTCGCCAGTTCGATCACCAGCGCCAGGTCGATCGGCACCTTGCACAACACCGCCATGTGGAACCCGGCACTGGGCGGAATCGCCTCCAGCCACGGCGAAAGATCACCGGCCATGCGCGCCAGAATCCGTTCGCGGCGCTGGGCGTAAATCGTATGGCAACGGCGGATGTGCTTGAGCAGGCAGCCTTCGGCAATGAACTTGGCCAGCGCCCATTGCGGCAGGGTCGAGGCGTGCAGGTCGGTGAGTTGTTTGGCGCGGATCACCGCTTCGAGAATCGCCGGCGGCAGGATCGCGTAACCCAGGCGCAGCTCCGGCAGCAGGGTCTTGGAGAAGGTGCCGACGTAGGCCACGATGCCGCGCTGATCAAGGCTGAACAGTGAGTCCGTCGGCCGCCCTTCGTAGCGGAATTCGCTGTCATAGTCGTCCTCGATGATGATCGCGCCCAGCTCATAAGCGCGGGCGAGCAAGGCTTCCCGGCGCGCCTGGCTCATCGGCATGCCCAGCGGGAACTGGTGCGACGGCGTGACGTAAATCATCCGCGTGCCCTCGGGAATCTGCTCGACCACAATCCCCTCGGCATCCACCGGGATTCCGACCACTTCGGCGCCGTGGGTGCCGAACAGCAACCGCGCGGGCGGATACCCCGGATCTTCCATCGCCACCCGACTGCCGGGGCTGATCAGCACGCGAGTGATCAGGTCCAGCGCCTGCTGCGCGCCGTTGCACACCACGATGTCTTCGTCCTGGCAGTTGATCCCGCGCGAAAACGCGATGTGCCGGGCAATCGCATTGCGTAGCGCCGGCAGACCTTCGGGCACGCTGTAGAAACCTTTGGAGCCGGCCATCTGGCGCATCGCGTGCGACACGCAGCGGCGCCAGTCGTCATGCGGGAACTGGCCCTTGCTGGTGGCGCCGCCGATGAAGTCATAGCGCAGCGAACCTTCCAGCGACGGGTGGCGCAAGAACACCGGCAGATTGCGCCAACGCTCGATCACCTCGGCGCTGGCCAGTTCGGTGTGGCTTTGCTTGCGCTGAATCTGCGCCGGGCGGGCGTTGACGTAGGTGCCTTTGCCGATCACCCCGGTGAGGAAATTTTCGTAAGTCAGCTGCGCGTAGGTGTCGGAAATGGTCTTGCGCGAGATCCCCAGTTGCTCGGCCAGCAGACGGCTGGGCGGCAACTGCGTGCCGGCGGCCAGACGCCCGGACTCGATGGCGCCGCGCAGCTGGTTGTATAGCTGGCCGGCGAGGTCCTTGCGGCCATTGATCACGACGTGAAGTTCCATACCGACGCGGCTCCGGGGGGCGATTGAAGTGTCGGCCAGATTACCGCTGTTGCGTGATTGGCAGTAGTTGCGCAGCACAAAAACCCGAAATTGGTCACCATCCCCCCTTGTAGGAGTGAGCCTGCTCGCGATGAGGTCGGCACATCCAACATGGCGGTGACTGAATGACCGCTATCGCGAGCAGGCTCACTCCTACAAGGTTGTGTGTTTGGCCGGGGGGGCAGTGGTGTAGCGGTTTTCCGTGGAATTGGGGCTGTAACGCCGGCAGCTCTGCGCTTACCGTGAACTCATCATTCCGCTTCCCGAGACCTGCCCATGTCCCCGCGTCTGGACTACTACAACGCATCGCCCAAGGCGATGAAAGCGATGATCGCCATGGAGGCGCTGACCAGCGACCTGAGCATTGAGGCGCCGCTGTTGCAACTGATCAGGATCCGCGCCTCGCAGCTCAACGGCTGCGCGTTCTGCACCGACATGCATTCGGTGGACGCGCGGCGGGCCGGGGAGAGTGACCGGCGTTTGTATGCGATCGCGGTGTGGCGCGACAGCGGCTTCTTTAACCCCCGTGAACGTGCCGCACTGGGCTGGGCCGAGGCGGTGACGCTGTTGGCTGAAAGCCATGTGCCGGACGATGTTTACCAGATGGCTCGCGAGCAATTCAATGAAGGCGAAATGGTCGACCTGACCATGGCCGTCACCACCATCAACAGCTGGAATCGCCTTGCAGTAAGCTTCCGCCAGACCCCCAGCGACTGACGTGCACATAACCCTGTGGCGAGGGAGCTTGCTCCCGCTCGGCTGCGCAGCAGTCGCAAAACCTTTGCATGCGGTCTGTCAGTCAAAACCGGTTCGGCAGGTTTGGGGGCGCTGCGCACCCCAGCGGGAGCAAGCTCCCTCGCCACAAAGTTTGGTCTTCAGTTTGGTGGGCGTTGTGGTTTGACTGAGGTGCCGAAGGTGTTGCCCATGCGTGTTCCAGTTGCGGCCGGGGTTGCGAGGCCAACCTGATTCGGCGGTCGCTTGTTCACCGGCACATTCAGCGCTTCCTGATTCTTCTGCGCAGCCGCAGCGCCTTCGGGATTGTTGCCCATCTGCTGACTCAGACAATCGTAATTCGGCGCCTTGTAGCCACCCACCGTCACCTCCACACAGCCCAGCGGCTGTTCGGCGTGGGCGCTGGCGAAGGCGCTCAGCAGCAGCCCGCCGAGGGCGAATTTCCACAGTGATTTCATGCAAGCCTCCTTGCCGGCCCGAAGCGGCCGTTCTCTGATTGCAGTCTAGTGCAAGCCTCGCGCGAATCCCGTGATGGTTTTTTTGCACCGCCCGTCACACCAGATTCATAAACAGCCATCAGGATGACGGTTTTCAGGGGTACGTCAGCCGTGCAGCGAGGCAGTTCCAGGGACGGTCTTCAGCGTTCAGCGACTCTCGTGCGCCGGGTGAGTCTGGGGCTGCTGCTTGGCTGGTTCAGCGGAGCTGCGACAGCCGAACCGGTGCCGGCCGATATGCGCATGACGCTGCACATCCCGGCGCAGGATCTGGCCCGGGCGCTGGATCAATACAGCCACGCCACCGGGGTGGCGGTGCTGGTCGACAGCCAGTTGAGTCGTGGCCGGCGCTCGTTGGCGGTCGATGGCGAATACACCGCTGCCGACGCCTTGCGCCGTTTGCTCGGCGGCAGCGGCCTGATGGCGCGTTATGCCCGCGACGATGCGTTCACCCTGCAAGTGGCGCAGGTCGAGGACGTGCCGTCGGCCCCGGACAAAACCACCCCGGCCAGCGCCGCCGTCAGTCGCAGCTACGCCACTGCGGTGCAAGCGGCGATCGAGCGCAACCTGTGCCGTTCGCCGCTGACCCGTCCGGGCAGTTATCGCGCGGTGTTGCAGGTCTGGGTCGGGCGGGACGGCGTGGTGCAGCACAACCGGTTGGTCACCACCACTGGTGATGTACGGCGCGATACCGCGCTGGTGGAGAGCTTTCGCAATCTCAGGATCGACCGGCCGACGCCCAGCGCGTTGCGCCAGCCGGTCACGTTGCTGTTGTTACCGGAGTCGTCAGGGAAACGCATGGAATGCACCAAATGGGAAGGAGTTTCCGGGGGATGAAAGACACCGGACAAGGTTCGATGGTCCAGCTGTTCCTGACGTCCTACGAGGACTTTCGGGTGCGCTTGCGCCGCCGTCTCGGCTCGGAAGACCTGGCCAACGACGTGCTGCACGAAACCTACCTGCGGGTCGACCGCATGGAAACGCCGCCGAACCTGCTGCGGCCCAATGCCTACCTCTATCGCATGGCCCTGAACATCGCCGCCGACCGCCGTCAGGCCGATGCGCGCCTGCTCACCGGCGAGGAAGTCGAAGAGCTGCTGCAGATCGGCGACGAGGCGCTGGACCCGGCGCGAGTGGTCGGTGGGCAAAAGGAAATCCAGTCGCTGCTCAGTGCCCTCTACGAACTGCCCGCGCGGCGTCGCAGAATCTTCATCGCGGCGCGACTGGAAGAGGCGCCGCACCTGGAAATCTCCCAGCGCTTCGGCATTTCCACGCGCATGGTCGAGAAGGAAATCAAAGCTGCATTGGGCTTCTGCGCGGCGAAACTGGAAAGAAAAGTGTTTCAGCGGTTCGGTCGCGGGGCCGGAAAACCGTCATCTGAATAGTGCCCGATCATTTCGTTGAGAATCTGCGCGTTTGAACATCTTTCGACTGACACCTGCCAAGCCATCGGCGGCCGACAATCTGCACAGCGAAGCCCACGACTGGTTGGTCCTGCTGACCTCCGGCCGCGCCACTGTGGCCGACGCCCGGGCGTTGCGCCAGTGGTGCGAGCAGAGCGCCGAACATGCTCAGGCTTTCGAGCAGGCCAAGGTGTTGTGGCACAACCTGCAGCCTGCCGCCGAAATGCTGCAGTCGCCTCGGCGATTCGGTCGTCGGGCGTTTCTCGGTGGCGCCGTCGCGGCATCGGCGGCGTTCCTGCTGGTGCGCGGGACGATCCCCGGTGGCTTTGAAGGGCTCGGCGCCGATTACATTACCGAAGTTGGCCAGCAGAAGCGTTTCGAACCGGCCGACGGCGTAAGCCTGGAGCTCAACACCCAGACCCGTATCAACCAGCGCTCTGGCGATGATGGCGTGCAGGGGTTCGAACTGGTCAGCGGCGAAGTCGAAGTGCAGACCGCGCGGTTGCCACTGGCGATGCAGGCCGGAGGAGGGTGGTTGCGGGCGAGTCAGGCGCGGTTCAACCTGCGTAACACCGATCAGCAAGTCTGCGTGACCTGTCTCGACGGCGCGGTGGAAGTCGACGTAGAAGGCCGCAGCCTGCGCCTGGAACCGGGCCAGCAAGTGACCTACGACTCACGGCAAGTCGGCAGCGTACAAAGCGTCGACACAGCCGCAGTAATGAACTGGCGCCAACAAGTGCTGGTATTCAACGGCGCAACCCTCAGCCAGATGATCGACGAAATCAACCGCTACCGCCCAGGCATGCTGCTGTTGCTCAACCGCGAACTCGGCCAACGCCGCGTCCAGGCCCGCTTCAGCCTCGACCAACTCGCCGGCGTCGCCCTGCTGATCCGCGACGCCTACGGCGTCAAATGCACCGAACTCCCCGGCGGAGTCGTCGTCCTCAGCTAACCCACCCCCACCAACCCCACCAACCCCACCACCCCTGTGGGAGCTGGCTTGCCAGCGATGACGCCCTAACAGCCAACCCCCCTCCAACTGACCAAACCCAATCCAACTGTGGGAGATTCTATGTTGCTCAGCAACCCTAGAATCTCAAACTGATCGGTATTCGCCCTGATTCTTCATC
>NZ_JAJSLU010000015.1:0-102668 GCF_023063025.1 Pseudomonas sp. YL2
ATGTGAGAGTAGGTCATCGTCAAGATTAAATTCCGAAACCCCAATTGCGAAAGCAGTTGGGGTTTTGTTTTGCCCGCAGGAAAGTATTTTCCTGCCAATACAGGCCCTAACTGCTTGTCTTTGCCCTGATCTGACGCGAAATCCAAGCCCGACTGTAGGACAAAACACGACTAGCCATGGTGGTCGGAAAATGGATAAAGCCATGGGCGGACGAGGGCAGCAGATGGATTTCAACCGGTGCTGATCGTTGCCAGCGCTCAGCCAGTTCCAGCGTGTCATCGCGCAGTGGATCCAGTTCACCGGTGAACATCAACGCCGGTGGCAATCCGCTCAAGTCGCCGTACAGCGGAGACAGTGGCGCCTGCCGGCGTTCATCATCGCTCAATCCTGGAGTCAACAAGCGTAGCGCCTCGACCATTCCTGGGCCGTCGAGTACCAGCGTTTCAGCAGGTGCTGCGTGCACGCTTGGGGTGCCGGCGAGATCGTAAACGCCGTAATAGAGCAGGGCGCCGCTGACCCGCTGCAGCAGATCGGATGATGCTTTGAGCGCTAACAGGGTGGCAGCTGCCAGATGCGCGCCTGCCGATTCGCCGACAACGATTACCGGCAGGCCGACGAACTCCGTGCAATCATCGCTCAACAGCCAGCGTGCAGCGCACAGACAATCCTGCATGAGATCCTCAACGGGCGTATTGACTGCCAACCGATAGTCGACCGATACCACCGCCACGTTGCATGCCTTGACCATGCCGATATTAAGGTCGTCGTTCATCCGTGCATTGCCGATCACCCAGCCGCCACCGTGGTAATCCAGTACCACACCTTGAGCCTTTCCTTGCGGGCGGATGATTCGGACGGGTACTGAAGTGCCTTGTGAGTGGACCACAATGTTCTGCGCATGAAGATCATGCTTGAGCGTTTTATCCGCGCTGACAATCTGACTGGCACGCAGCAATGCCTGGATCAAACGCGGCGTCAGCCGATTGCGGATGCGAAAACGCGGCAGCCAGGCGAGCTTGCGATTGAAGCGTTGCATCTGCGCCAGATCACTATCGCTGAACTCAAGCACATTCTTAGCCAAATCCTTCCTCCTCAGGTTGCAGCGCCGGCTCAATATTCCCCACCTGCGGCAATGTCTCAGGCACCGCCAGCCACAACAGCACAAACGCCACTCCGGCAATCACCGCCAGGGTCAGAAATGCCGCGTTGTAACCGGCCTCCTGCAGCACAATGCCCGCCACGCTGGCACTCAATGCTGCGCCCAGACCAAACACCGTCGAGAGAGCGCCGAGGCTGATGTTGAAGTGTCCTGTGCCCAGCGTCAGGTCTTTCACTACCACCGGGAACAGCGCACCGAAGATCCCCGCGCCGACGCCGTCGAGCATCTGCACCGCTACCAACCAGTAAGGGTCGGCGGATAACGTATAAAGCACGCCACGCAGCGGCAGAATCAGGAAGCCTGCGAGTAGCAGCGGCTTGCGTCCCCACACATCGGCTTTGGCCCCGACCAGCAAGGCGACCGGCACCATGACCAGTTGTGCGGCAACGATACAGGCCGAGGTCAGTGGCGTCGCCATCTGCAAGTTGACCTGCGCCAGTTTCTGGCTCACCAGTGGCAGCATCGCTGCGTTGGCCAGGTGAAAGAGGGCGCAGCAGATGGCGAACATCAGCAGCGCCCTGTTGGTCAGCAACACCGCCAATCCCGAGGGCGCTTTATTGTGTGTAGCGTCGCTGGGGTCAAGGCCCCGGGCCAGATCATGGTTGATCGCGTTGGCATCGACGAAGCTCACGGCGATAACACTGCACAGCGCCATGACCGCCATCAGATAAAACACCGCCACCGGCCCGAACAGGTATGCGAATCCACCGGCCAGCAGCGCCGCGCAGGCGTTGCCGGCATGGTTGAAGGTCTCGTTGCGTCCGGTGCGTCGGGTGAACGCGCGCGGCCCGGTGATGCCCAGGGTGATCGCCGAAATGGCTGGAGCGAACACCGATGCCGCGGCGGCGCTCAGCGCTTGGGTGATCGCTACCAGACTGAAGGACGTCACGAAGGGCAATACCACGCAACTGCCGGTCACCAGTAACGCGGCAATCGCGATCACTGCTCGTTTACTGCGTGTGTTGTCGACCAGGGCACCGGCGGGCGTCTGGGTGACAAGGGCGGCAATGCCAGCGAGGGTCATCACCAGCCCGATGCTGGCCGGCTCCCAGTGATGAACGGCCAGCAGGTAAATGGCCAGATACGGCCCGAGACCATCGCGCACATCGGCGAGGAAGAAATTCAGGCTGTCCAGCGAGAGGTTGTTGCGACGATTGGTATGAGTGACCACGCTGGCATCTTCAATAAACGAGGTTCGGCGAAATGCCTCAACCTCCGCTAAGTCAGTGACTTGTCGCCTGCGGATTTAGTTTCCTGGCGGATGCCGACGGCACACACTTTTTCGCTCGGCGCTCGCCCCAGCAATGGCAAACCGATCAAGGTCAGACCGATACCGAGTAGCGTGCTGGCACTCAGCGGATCGTCGAACTGCATCCACGCCCACAACAGTGTCACCGGTGGCGTCAGAAACAGCGCGCCACTGATGCGCTGTATGCTGAATTGCTGCAAGCACAGCCAATAAAATCCGTAGCCACCAAACGTCGAGAAGATCACCAGCCACAGCACGCCACTGACGAAGTCTGCACTGATCGGCGGGCGCAATTCACCCTCAAGACCTGCCAGCAGCGCGAACACAGGAATCACCGCACACACCTGAATAAACAGCGCCGTGGTGGCCGGCATCGCGACGCCCGGCCGGGCTTTCTCAAACAAGGTCGCCGCCGCCAGCGACAATACCGCCAGTAACGGCAAGCAGTAGGCCCACAACCCCGCACTGGCCCACTCGACACTCGCAGCGCTGGCCAGCAGCATACCGATCACGCACAGCGCCAAACCCAACCATTGCCAGCCACGTGTGCGCTGCCCCGGAACGCTGCCGGCCAGCAGCACAATTGTCAGTGGCAACAGATTGGCAAACAGCGACGCAGTGCCCGGCGTGACGCCAAGTTGAATCGAGGCGGCAATCGGTCCGATGTAGCCACCCATCGCGAATAGCCCAAGCAGTGCCTGATGCCACATGTCCTTGCCGCGTAAACCACGCAAGCCGGGCCAGGCGAACGGCAGCAACAGCAATGCCGCCAATACAAAACGCCACAACGAGGCCAGGTATACGCTGCCCTGATCGGCGACGTAGCGATAGCCAATGAACCCCGAACTCCAGCTGACCACCATTGCCATCAGCAGTAAAAAACGAACAGGCATGACGTTCATCGCATGGCACCTGACAGAGGAATGAGTTCGATGATATGAATCAAGCACTGATGCATTCAAACGATACGATCCGCACCACTGATGCAGGAATTCTCAAGCATGGCCGAAGCCCTTGATATCGAACTGTTGCGCACCTTTCAGGCAATCGTGCGCTTCGGGCAATTTCTCGCCGCCGCGAGTTTCCTCAACAAGAGCCCGTCAGCGGTCAGCCTGCATGTGCGGCGTCTGGAAGCGCTGGCGGGCGGGCGCTTGCTGGAGCGCGATAACCAGACGGTCAACCTCACGCCACTGGGTCGACGCTTCGCCCTGCAGAGCGCCGATTTGCTACGCCACCACGATCAATTGCTGGCGAGCTTCAGCACGCCGCTGGCCAGCGGGCGAGTTCGCCTGGGGATTTCCGAGGAATACGCCGGCGCGGTCCTGGGCTGTACGTTGCCGCACCTGTCGGCAGATTTTCCGCACATCGAGTTGGAAGTCGAAACAGGTGCCAGCGGTCGGTTGAGTGCGCGTCTGGAACGCGGGCAACTGGATCTGGCGTTGCTGGTGGTCGTCGCAGACGCGCCGCCATCGACGCGTTGCGTAAGGATGCTGGGCCTGACCCAGCCCGTGTGGGTCGCCGCGCACAATTACACGCAGGATCTCACCCGGCCGGTACCGCTGGCCTTGCACGGCAAGGGTTGTCCCTATCGCAGCGTTGCCGTGGATGCATTGAGCGAGCAGGGACGCCGGTGGCGCGCAGTGATTGTCAGCGCCGGTGCCAGCGCGCTGGAAACAGCCATCGAGGCCGGACTGGCGGTGGGCATTGTTGATCGTGCGCAAGTGCGCCCCGGCATGCGCGTGTTGAGCGGTGAGGAGGGATTACCCGAGTTGCCGCTGCACGAGTTGCGCCTGATGCAGGCACCGGGTGAATTGAGTGAGGCGGGGGAGGTTCTGGTGCGCTTGATCGGTGACGGCTTCGTGTTGTGACGCGTTGAGCGACGGCGGCCTCAGGGCAGGGCCGCCGTCAGTCATTACATCAGTTGATGCGCGGATGCTGCTGCACCAACTCCTTGCGCTTGGCTTCCAGCTCGGCGATTTCGGCGTCGATGTCTTCGATTTTCTGCTCGATGTTGTCGTGGTGTTCCTTGAGCAGTTCCTTGGCTTCCTCAAGATCCGACGCCGCCGGCGCGGCACCGCGCAGCGGTTTGTTGGCGGTCTCTTTCATGGTCACGCCGGTGATCAGGCCGACCACGGCAATCACCATCAAGTAGTAGGCCGGCATGTACAGGTTGTTGGTGCTTTCCACCAGCCAGGCCACGGCAGTCGGGGTCAGGCCGGCAATCAGCACCGAGACGTTGAACGCGGCGGCCAGTGCGCTGTAGCGGATGTGTGTGGGGAACATCGCCGGCAGGGTCGAAGCCATGACGCCGATGAAGAAGTTCAGCAACACCGCGAGGATCAGCAAGCCGGAGAAGATCAGGCCGATCTTGCCGCTGTTGATCAGCATGAACGCCGGAATCGCCAGCAGGAACAGGCCGATGCTGCCGACCACAATGAAGGGCTTGCGGCCGATCTTATCGCTGATAAAACCGATCGCCGGTTGCACGAACAGCATGCCGACCATGATCGCGATGATGATCAACACGCCACGGTTTTCGCTGTAGTGCAGGTTGTGCGACAGGTAGCTCGGCATGTAGGTCAGCAGCATGTAATAGGTGACGTTAGTCACCGCTACCACGCCAATGCAGGTCATCAGACTGCGCCAGTGCTTGGTCGCGACTTCCTTGAACGAGACTTTCGGCCCGCCCGCCAGACCTTCACGGTCGCCTTCTTCGAGTTTCTCGACGTGCTGTTGAAACGCCGGCGTCTCTTCCAGCGCATGCCGCAGATAGAGGCCGATCATCCCCAGCGGCAGGGCGAGGAAGAACGGCAGACGCCAGCCCCATTCAAGGAATTTCTCTTCGCCGATGATCGTCGAAATCAGCACCACCACACCGGCGCCGAGGACGAAACCGGCAATCGAGCCGAAGTCCAGCCAACTGCCAAGGAAACCGCGCTTGCGGTCGGGCGCATATTCGGCGACGAAGATCGAGGCGCCGGTGTACTCACCGCCGACCGAGAAGCCCTGAGCCATTTTCGCCAGCAACAGCAGGATCGGCGCCCAGATGCCGATCGACTCATACGACGGTATCAGGCCGATGGCGAAGGTACTCAGCGACATGATCACGATGGTCGCGGCCAGCACTTTCTGCCGCCCGTATTTGTCGCCCAGCGCACCGAAGAACAGGCCGCCCAACGGACGGATCAGGAACGGCACCGAGAAGGTCGCCAGCGCTGCAATCATCTGCACGCCAGGATCGGCGCCGGGGAAGAAGATCTTGCCCAGTGCATAGGCGACGAAGCCGTACACCCCGAAGTCGAACCATTCCATGGCGTTGCCCAGTGCGGCGGCGGTGATCGCCTTGCGCATCTTGGCGTCGTCGACAATCGTGATGTCTTTCAATCCGATGGGATTGACCTTGTTTTTCCTTGATTTCATGCGGGTCACTCATAGCTGAACGGATTCGATGCCACTGTTTTGCTGGCATGGGTTCTTTCCGTCAGATACAAGAAGACACGAAAAAATTCACTGCTCAGGGCATTTTTGTCGTTCGCACCCGCCAAGACGCAGCAGAGCCCACCCGGCGGCGATTACGCAAAAGCACAAGACGTCAGGCTGAAAACCCGGATAATGGCCGCCAATTCGTTTTTGCTCTCTGGTAAACCCGCATGGAAATCAAGGTCAACTTTCTCGACAACCTTCGACTTGAAGCCAAGTTCGACGACTTCACGGTGATCGCCGATCAGCCCATTCGCTACAAGGGCGATGGCTCGGCACCGGGGCCGTTCGACTACTTCCTGGCGTCGTCGGCCTTGTGCGCGGCTTACTTCGTGAAGCTGTACTGCGAAACGCGCAATATCCCGACCGAGAATATTCGCCTATCGCAGAACAACATCGTCGACCCGGAAAACCGCTACAACCAGATCTTCAAGATCCAGGTCGAATTGCCGGCGGACATTTCCGAGAAGGACCGTCTTGGCATCCTGCGCTCGATCGATCGCTGCACGGTGAAGAAGGTCGTGCAGACCGGTCCCGAGTTTGTGATCGAGGAAGTCGAGAACCTCGACGCCGATGCGCAGGCCTTGCTGATGCCGCATTCGACCTCTGAAGCGGGCACCTACATCGCCGGCAAAGATCTGCCGCTGGAGCAGACCATCGCCAACATGTCGGGGATTCTCGCCGATCTGGGGATGAAGATCGAAATCGCCTCGTGGCGCAACATTGTGCCTAACGTCTGGTCGTTGCACATCCGCGATGCGCATTCGCCGATGTGTTTCACCAACGGCAAGGGCGCGACCAAAGAGGGCGCACTGGCCTCGGCACTGGGCGAGTTCATCGAGCGCCTGAACTGCAACTTCTTCTACAACGACCAATTCTGGGGCGAGGACATCGCCACCGCCGAGTTCGTGCATTACCCGAACGAGCGCTGGTTCAAACCGGGCCCGAAAGACGAGCTGCCGGCAGAGATTCTCGACCCATACTGCCTCGACATTTACAACCGCGACGGCGAGCTCAAAGGCTCGCACCTGTACGACACCAACTCCGGCAACACCCAGCGCGGCATCTGCTCGCTGCCGTTCGTGCGCCAGTCGGACGGCGAGGTGGTGTACTTCCCGTCGAACCTGATCGAAAACCTGTTCCTGAGCAACGGCATGAGCGCCGGCAACACCCTGGCTGAAGCCCAGGTGCAATGTCTGTCGGAGATCTTCGAGCGCGCGGTCAAACGCGAAATCCTCGAAGGTGAAATGGCCTTGCCCGACGTGCCGCAGGCAGTGCTGGAGAAGTACCCGAGCATTCTCGCCGGGATCAAAGGGCTGGAAGAGCAGGGCTTCCCGGTGCTGGTCAAGGACGCGTCGCTGGGCGGTGAATTCCCGGTGATGTGCGTGACCCTGATGAACCCGCGCACCGGCGGCGTGTTCGCCTCGTTCGGCGCGCACCCAAGCTTGGAAGTGGCGCTGGAACGCAGCCTGACCGAGCTGCTGCAAGGCCGCAGTTTCGAAGGCTTGAACGATCTGCCGCAGCCGACATTCTCCGGCCAGGCCGTGACCGAGCCGAACAACTTCGTCGAGCACTTTATCGACTCCAGCGGGGTGGTGTCGTGGCGCTTCTTCAGTGCCAAGTCTGACTTCGAATTCGTCGAATGGGACTTCTCAGGTCAAGGCGAAAACTCCAACGCCGAAGAAGCCGCAACCCTGTTCGGCATCCTTGAAGACATGGGCAAAGAAACCTACATGGCGGTCTACGACGACCTCGGCGCCAATGCCTGCCGGATCCTGGTGCCGGACTACTCGGAAATCTATCCGGTGGACGACCTGATCTGGGACAACACCAACAAGGCCCTGCAATTCCGCGGCGACATCCTCAACCTGCACAGCCTGAGCAAGGTCGGTCTGCGCAACCTTGCTCAAGGCCTGGAAAACAGCGAGCTGGATGATTACACCGACATCACTACGCTGATCGGCATCGAGTTCGACGACAACACGCCGTGGGGCAAACTGACCATTCTGGAACTGCGCCTGCTGATCTACCTCGCCCTGCAGAAATTCGAGCAGGCCAAGGATCTGGTCGAAGCCTTCCTGCAATACAACGACAACACCGTCGAGCGTGGTTTGTTCTATCAGGCGGTGAACGTGTGTCTGGAAATGGAGCTGGACGAAGACCTGGAACTCGCCGACTACGAGGCCAACTTCCGCCGCATGTTCGGCGACGAGCGCATGGACGCGGCGATCGGTTCGGTCAACGGCAGTGTGCGTTTCTACGGTCTGACACCGACCAGCATGAAGCTCGAAGGGCTGGATCGTCACCTGCGGCTGATCGACAGCTACAAGAAGCTGCACGCGGCGCGGGCTAATGCGGCGGGTTTGAATCGCTGATAGCAGACGGTCACTTCTGCTGAGTAAACCTGTCGTGAGGGGATTTATCCCCGATGGCGCGCAAAGTGGGCCGGGCTTCTTCAACCAATAAAGAAGCGGGCCTGCTACGCAGTCCATCGGGGATAAATCCCCTCACCACAAGTGAGTATTGTGGGGACATGGAGTCGGCAAAATGACTCTCACGAATACTGCTGTGTACTTGAGCGCCAACGCCATGAACCGCATGGATCAGGACGGCACACTGGACGCCAATCCCGTCTGCGCCGCAAAACCTGCGGGAACCCGCCGCTAATTCTGAGTCCACTGCACAACCCCATGTGGGAGCGAGCCTGCTCGCGAAGAGGGCGTGTCAGTCGCCATCGCTTTGGCTGACAGATCGCATTCGCGAGCAGGCTCGCTCCCACATTGGATTTCTGGCAGCCGCCAAACCTGAGTCCACCCAATAACCCTGTGGGAGCTGGCTTGCCAGCGATAGGGCCGTTTCAGCCAACATCATTATCAGTGCCGTCAGCGCTTGCACTGCGCCTGCACCACCTGGCAAGTGTTCGGCGTCCCTCCGGAGCGGCTCGCATAACGCATGCAGTTATTCATCGACTTCTTGCGCGCCATGCTCAAGGTGTCGCCCCAGGCCAAACCGCCTTCGCCGGAAGTGGGCACGGCTTTTGCGTAGCAGTTCGAGCCGTTGGTGGCGTAGCGCTTGCTCGAACAGCCGGCTGTCAGCGCCAGGGTGGTGGCGAGCAGGGTAAGTAGCACCCAGGACGAGCAGTGGCGTGCGGTGATTGTGGTCATCTGGGTTCCTCGTTGGGTCATGCGCCTCAATTGCCTCGCCGACAGGCGTTGGGCATTATCCAGCAATCGACATAAGGAAGCGTCCCCAATGCGTGCACCCACACTACACCTGATGTGCGGCAAGATCGCCTCGGGCAAATCGACACTGGCCAAATCACTGACTGAGGAGCACCGCGCGCTGGTGCTCAGTGAGGATCAGTGGCTGTCGCGGCTGTATCCGGAGCAGATCAAATCCGTGGCGGATTACCTTCGATGTGCGCGGCAGATTCGCGGCGTGCTGGGGCCGTTGGTGATCGATGTGCTTAGCGCGGGTGTGAGTGTGGTGCTGGATTTTCCAGCCAATACCGTGGCGGATCGGCAGTGGCTGCGAGGGCTGGCGGATACTGCAAAAGTGCCGCATTGCCTGCATTATCTCGAAGTGGATGATGACACCTGCCGCGTCCGGCTGCATGCACGCAACGCGCTGGCGGAGCATGAGTTCGCGGCGTCGGATGCGGAGTTTGATTTGATCACGCGTTACTTTCAGGAGCCGGACGTGGGCGAGGGGCTGGAGATTGTCATGCACCGCAATCGGCAACAGGGCTAGTTCCCACAATGATCTCAGTCTGCCAACCTGCTGCATGACCCTGTAGGAGTGAGCCTGCTCGCGATAGGGCCATGTCAGGCATCCCGCACGCTCTGCTGCACAAACCGCTCGATCAACCACCGCGCCGCCGGTCCCGGTGGCAGGTCGGTGCGGTAGATGACGTCGAACGGGTAGATGCCGCTCTGGTACTCCGGCAGGTTCAGCCGCACCAGTCGGCCGGACTGCAAATCTTCCTCGACCATCGGCAACGGCATGTTCCCCCAGCCAATCCCTTCGCGCAGCAGCATGTGCTTGGCACCCAGATCCGCCAGGCGCCAGGTGCGGTTGCTGAGAACGGCGAAGTCGCGATCCTTGGTCAGTTGCGAGCGATCGGACAACACCAGTTGCGTCAGTTCACGCCCGGCCCCCGGTGTGTTCGCTTCACCCGAAGCCAACGGATGATTCGGTGCCGCCACCGGAATCAACTCGACATTGCCGGCACCGATACGCTCGATCGCATCGATGCCTTCGTTCATTGGCCCACTGACGCCAATGATCGCCCCGCGATTGATCACCCGCTCAGTCACTGCCCCCAGCGCCTCCATGTGCAAATGCAGGGCGACGGTGGGAAACGCCTCGCGAAACGACTTCAACGCATCCACCACCCGCTGCGGCGGCAGCATCACGTCCAGCACCACATGCACCTCAGCTTCCAGCCCCTGCAACAGGCCTTTGACCTTGGCGCGCAAGCCATGCACCCCGTTGGCGATGGTGCGTGCCTCGGCCAGTACGGTCCGGCCAGCCTCGGTAAGTTGCGGTTTGCGCGTGGTCTGGCGATCGAACAGCGTTACCCCCAGCTGCAATTCCAGGTTGGCCATCGAATAGCTGATCACCGATGTTGCGCGGTGCAGCTTCCTCGCGGCGGCAGCGAAACTGCCCAGTTCCACCACCGTCAAAAACACCCTCAGTTGATCCAGCGTCGGCGTGCCCGGGTCAGAAATCATGGCTGTTACCTCGTCATCATCAGCGAACTGGCATCGTCGCTGAGCTGCGTCAGCTTGTCTATTTTCTAGAACGTAATGATCGAAATTAGTCGGCTATTCAGATTAGCGGGCCAGGCGCACCATTTCCTCACTTGGACGATTCATCTCGGATCGCCGCACCTTTGAAGGAAATACCGTCATGACCACTGCCGCAAACATTGCTCCAACCGCTACTGAACAAACCCGCAATGACGTCACCCAGTCCTCGGCCTCGTTGATCGGCCGCATTCTGCTCAGCGCGATCTTCATCCTCTCCGGTTTTTCCAAACTGGCGGCGCCGGCGATGATGATCGGCTACATCGGCTCGGTCGGTCTGCCGCTGCCGCAAGTGGCGCTGGCGCTGGCAATCATCGTTGAGGTCGGTGGCGGCCTGGCACTGATCGCCGGCTACCGCACCCGAACCGTCGCCGCTGTGCTGGCCGTGTTCAGCGTGGTCACTGCGCTGGCGTTCCACAACGCCTTGGGCGATCAGAATCAGTTCATCCACTTCTTCAAGAACATCGCCATGGCCGGTGGCCTTCTGCAAGTGGTCGCGTTCGGCGCCGGTCGTTTCAGCCTTGACGCCCGTCGTCACTGATCACGCGCTACCCACTCCAATCGATCGAGGTCTCTCATGAAAGCCATCCGTGTGTACGAATACGGCAACCCCGAAGTGTTGCAACTGGAAGACATCGCCGACCCTGTGGCCGGCGAAGGTGAAGTGTTGATCGAGGTCGCCGGGGCAGGGGTCAACCCGATCGACTGGAAGGTGCTGTCCGGCGCGATGAAAGCGTTCATTCCGCTGCCACTGCCGTTCACCCCGGGCGTTGAAGTGTCCGGCAAAGTAATCGCCACTGGCCCCGGTTTGACCCAATTCAAGCTCGGTGATGAAGTGTTCGGCTTCATCAACATCGTCGGTGGCTATGCGAGCAAAGCCGTGGCCCCGGTGAGCAAACTGGCGCTGAAACCGCAATCCCTCAGCGCCTTGCAGGCTGGTGCCGTTCCGGCCACCGCGCTCACCGCGTGGCAAGCGTTGACCGAGCACGCTGGCGTGCAGCGGCGGCAGAAAGTGCTGATCCACGCCGCAGCTGGTGGCGTGGGCAGCATGGCGGTGCAGATTGCCAAGTATCTGGGCGCCGAGGTCATCGCCACCGCCTCGGCCAGCAATCATGCGTACCTCAAGCAATTCGGTGCAGACTACGTTATCGACTACACCACGCGGGCGTTCGATGAGCTGGTATCTGAAGTCGACGTGGTGCTCGATCTGGTGGGCGGTGACACCCAGAACCGTTCGTTCCGCGTGTTGAAACGCGGAGGCTTACTGATCTCGCCGGTCAGCGCGCCGAGCATCACGCTGGCCAATGACTACGGCGTAACCCCGATCAACTTCGCCACCCGCTCCGACGGTGCGCAGTTGTCGTTGATCGCCGAACTGTTCGATCGCGGCCACCTCACGGTCGACGTCGAAGTGTTCCCGCTGAGCGAGGCGCAACGTGCGCTCGAGAAAAGCCTGAGCCGCCGTGGTCACGGCCGGCTGGTCCTCGATCCCACGAAGTAGTTCGCCGCTCACAATTGCACTGCGGAGACCTTCCTGCTCTTCATCGGGCAAATACTGAAGTCGGGTCAAATGGTCGACCCGGCCTCAGCACGCCATCAGCAAAATCAGCACTTTGCCCGCATCAGGGCAAAACGGTCGGGTGGTGATCAGTCAGTTGGCGCACGACGATCTCCACCGCCTGATCCACGCTGACATTCGCAGTGTCGAGGCAAAGAATCGGCTGCGCCCAGGCTTCATATTCATGATTCGCCACGGAGGACCATGTCGGTGGCGTCAGCCCCATGATATCTGATTGCCGCTGCTCAACCCGACGACGATGCTCACGTCGATCCGAGCAAATCACTTCGATGTTGAGCAACGGCGCTCCCGAGCGAGCCGCGATGTCGGCCCACGCTTGCCGGCTTTCAGCGACCGGATTCACACAATCAACCACGACGCTGTGGCCAGGACGCAGGTTGTTCGCGGCCAACTCGTTGGCTACCCGGTAACCACTGGTACCCACATCATCCGCCAGAACCCCGGCGTTGCGGATGGCTTGTTCGATCGTGTCGATACGCAGGCAGGTTGCATCCAGCCGGGTCGCGAGTGATCTGGCGATGGTGGTCTTTCCGGTTCCTGGCAGCCCGCTGAAGACAATTAGCATTGGCAGTCCTTGTTCGCAGTGGCCCAGGTCGTGCGCAGAAGTGGATGAAGACCTGACTTACAACGCCCACATCCGAACCAGGGCAAATTGCAGATCCACAGTGACGCATGTCCGGCCATCCACCCATTCATCTTCGCGAAGGCGACGTCCGGTATTGGTTTCGCGCTCGCCTTTGGCGATGACCAGGACGAACAGGCGGGTGGGGCACTCGAAAGAGCGCAACCGATCAACATCGGCCCGCACTGACCAATCGCCTTCCAGGCACTTGGCCTGCGAGACATCGCCCAGGCATTTGATTTCGGCGACCATCCTCGGCGCGCCGTTGTCGTCCAATGAGTACAGGTCCGCTTTGCGTCGGTCGCCTATCGGCAGATCCGTCCAGATCTCGATCTCATCTTCGAACCAGGCTTGCAGACTGATCTGGGCTTGAATCCAATGCTCGCGGCAACTGTTGAGTTGCAGCACTTGCTCAAGATTCTTCTCCATGCCTTGAAAGGCGCGCTCGAACAAACCGAGCCATTGAGTGGTGTCCATTTCACATTTCCTGTGTCAGTCCATTTGGGGGAGGGATTATGGACGGAATCGCCTTCAACCGAAAACTCCACATTCATCACCGAACCCTGTAGGAGTGAGCCTGCTCGCGATAGCGGTATATCGCTGACATTTGCGTTGTCTGACACACCGCTATCGCGAGCAGGCTCACTCCTACAGTGGCTCTCTGGCAGATACGGACAAAAAACGCAGCCCACGGCCCAATCGCGCAGGCATTTGCGTGCGCAGTCGTTCTGTCATATTTGGTATCAGTTGATTGCAGATAGTAGCCAGCCCAACACTAATTCCAATGAGGCTGCACTGTGTTTCAACGTCTTGTGTGTTCGCTGTCCGTTCTGAGCCTGTCCATCGCCGCTGCCCACGCCGCCGAGCCTTTGGTGCTCGACACGCCGCGTCTGCAAAGCATCGACAACTTCCGTGATGTCGCCGGCCTGACTACTGCGTATTCCACCGCCCACGACGGCACCATGCGTAGCGGCGTGTTTTACCGCTCCAACGCGATCACGCCGTCGGCAGCGGATCTGGCGACCCTCAACAGCCTCGGCATCAAAGCCGTCTACGACCTGCGCACGCCGAGCGAAATCGCCGGCACGCCGGATACGATGCTGACCGGTGCGACCTACCAGAACATCGACATCATCGGCAGCACCACCTCCGGCGCGAACATCACCACCGTGTCGTTCAAAAGCGCGGCCGACGCCATTGCCATGATGGAACAGACCAACCGCGCCTTCGTCAGCGACGCCGGGATGCGCGGTCAATTCGGCAAGCTGTTCAACGAACTGGCTACCACCGACGGCGCACAATTGTTCCATTGCACCGCCGGCAAGGACCGCACCGGCTGGACCGCCGCCGTGCTGCAGAGCATCGCCGGGGTCGATAACGCGACCATCATGGCCAACTATCTGGCGACCAATGACTACACCGCCGCCCGCGTCGCCGCGACTCTTAAAGCGATGCCGCCAAGCATGGCCTCGGTCTACGCGCCGCTGCTCGGTGTGCAGGCCAGCTACTTGCAGGCCGGTCTCGACGAGGTCACCGCCGAATACGGCAGCATGGACAACTACCTCAAGCAAGGCCTCGGCCTGTCCCAGGAAACCATTTACGTCCTGCGCGGCAAACTGGTCGAGTACAACAGCCTGCCGGGTCAGGCCGGGCTGATCGGCAACGCCGCTGCCGGTGCCGAATGGTTGCGCGAGTTGCAGAACAGCAACCTGTCCGGCACCTACAGCGCCTACAACTACTACCTGCAATCGGCGATCGACGCCGGCACCCTCGGCGGTGTCGAGTCCCAGGTCGGCGGCCAGGTTCACGCCGACGCCGCCAGCTACCTGCTGCGCCAGAATGCAATGATCGAGCAAGCCGCCGCGCCCTATGCCAGCGGCACTGACCTGAAAGTCGGCCAATACCGTTTGTGGACCACCGCGCTGGCCGGTTACCTCGGCACCGACGGCTCGTCCCACGCCGAAAGCAGCAACGAACACAGCCAAGGCCTGATGGTCGGCTTCACCCAGCGCTTCTCCGAACAACTCAGCGCACATGGCGGCTTCGGCTACAGCAAAGGCACTGTTGGCGGCGCGGGCGGCGAGGCCGATACCGATTTCACCTTCTTCAACCTCGGCGCGCGCTACGGCTTCACTAGCCTGGAACGTGGCCTGTTCGTCGACGCCAACGCCAGCGCCGGCTACGTCGATTACGACAGCAAACGCGAACTGGGCGGCGGCCTCGGCACGGCCAAGGGCGACACCCACGGTAACCTCACCGGCGCGACGCTGGCGCTGGGTTACCGCGCGCCGGTCAACGGCATGATCCTCGAACCCAGCCTCGGCTTGCGCGTCAGCCACCTCGACCTCAAAGGCTTCCAAGAGAAGGGCAGCGAACTGGCACTCGACATCGACGACAACACCGCCACCCGCCGCAGTGCCGTCGCCAACCTCAACGTGGCGTTTGCCCCGGTGGCGATGGGCGCCTGGCAACTGGTGCCGGGCGTACAAGTCGGCTACGAACGCACGCTGGGCAGCAACGACGTCAACAGCCAGGGCCACCTTCTGGGCCTCGACATCGAACAACGCGCCGCCTTCGACAACCGCGACCAGTTCAGCGGCGGCGTCAACCTGATGGCCAGCCTCGGCGCGGTCAGCGTCGGCGCAGAAGTCGGTGCCAGCGGCGGCGGTGACAGCCATGGATTCAGCGGCAGCCTCAAGGCCAGTTACGCGTTCTAAAGCAGGGATAACAACGCAAGGTCAAGGATGACCACCATTGACAAAGCACCAGCAAACCCGTTGGAACGGCCAGATGCCAATCCTGAGTCCACTGCATATTCCTGTGGGAGCGAGCTTGCTCGCGAAGAGGCCATGTCAGTCACCATCACCTTGGCTGACCCACCGCATTCGCGAGCAAGCCCGCTCCCACATTCAGATTCCGGCCAGCCGCCAACTCTGAGTCCAGCACATCAGCAGTGTCACCGACCAGCGCCAATCCTGAGTCCACCAACTAACCCTGTGGGAGCGGGCTTGCTCGCGAAGAGGCCATGTCAGTCACCATCACCTTGGCTGACCCACCGCATTCGCGAGCAAGCCCGCTCCCACATTCAGATTCCGGCCAGCCGCCAACTCTGAGTCCAGCACATCAGCAGTGTCACCGACCAGCGCCAATCCTGAGTCCACCAACTAACCCTGTGGGAGCGGGCTTGCTCGCGAAGAGGCCATGTCAGTCACCATCACCTTGGCTGACCCACCGCATTCGCGAGCAAGCCCGCTCCCACATTCAGATCCCGGCCAGCCGCCAACCCTGAGCCCAGCACATAACCCCACGGCACCGACCAGCCGCAATCTTGAGTCCACCAACTAACCCTGTGGAAGCGAGCCTGCTCGCGAAGGCGTCATGTCAGCCAACATCACCATCAACTGACCCATCAGCATTCCCGTCGATAAACCAATCAACCCCGCCCCCTCATCTGCGCCGGACTCACCCCATACGCCTGCTGAAAATACTGACAAAACCGCCCGACATTACTGAAGCCAAAGCGCAACGCCACCTCCGTCACCGACGCCGAATGCCGCTGCCCCAGCGCCTCGAAAGCGCGCTCCAATCGCACCTGACGCTGATACGCCACAATCGACATCCCGACAAACCGCCGAAAGCCCTCCTGCAATGCGCGCTGACTGACATTGCTCAACCGCGCCAACTCAACCCCACTCACCAACTGTTCGGGATGCGCCTGAATAAACTCCACCGCCAACTTCACATGCCGCGGCGTCACCCTCGGCGCCGGCTGGCGCAACGCCTCGGTAAAATTGTGCGGCCACGCCTCCAGCACCGCATCAATCAACATCTCACGCAACCGCGACGGCATCAGCGTGCCGCTATTGAGCAACAGATCAAACTCCGTCCCCGTCGCCAGATCAATCAACGCCTTGATCCCGCCAAACGCCGCCGAGTGCAGATCCACCACCGGCTCAAACACAATCTTCTGCACAATCGGCCGCCCCAACAACGCCGCCAAACGCTCAGTCAGTTGCCCCCGATTCACCGAAATCCCGTGCTGCGCGTGATTGTCGAGAAAACGCATCGAACGGATATCCGCCTTATCAATCGCCAACCCCACCTGCGCCACACCGACGGACTCGGTGCGGTGGTTGAACACAATCTTGCCCGCCGTGGGAATCACAAAAGTGATCTCGTCCTGCGGGTCGGGGAAGGTGACGGTGAAATCACCGTGGTAATGCATACGCCGGAAACTGACCCCGTCGTGCCGCCCGTAGACGCCGCCGATGATGATGTTGGAGGGGATCGGCGGGGTGTCGGCGTAGCGATTGCCGAAGAGCCGGGAGAAGAGGGCGCCGAAGTCTTCGGAGTGGAGGTTTTCGGAGCGGAGGATGATTTTTTGGCGAGGTGGGGCGACGGAGTACACCTTGGGGCACCTTTTTTTGGGGCTCTTGGGTAAGTGGGGAGAGGCGCAGGGGAGGTTAGCAGGTTGGGGGTGACAGGTTTGTGACGGGAGATTGAGTCACTGGAGACGGCCAATAACCCCCAGGTATATCCAGCAGCAGCGGGCAGATACTTCAGGTAAGTGCTTGCTTAGGTTGCATCTAAAAAAACTAAGGGTTTTTAAATATCTGCTCTGTCATTTTCATGGTTGGAATGATCAATGACTTTGTGTAATAGGTTTTATATCCATACGCGGTAATGCGTACCTTGCAGGGTATGAAAGCTTTATTGGCTAGTAGCGGTCGGACGGCTTCGTAATCATTCAGGTCGAGTTGCGTCCCATCGGGTCTTGTATTGTAAAAAACAAGTTCTGAAGTGAAGGTGTGATTTGGTCTGGCTTGGCTGCTCGCATTCACCAGGCCTTCAGCCTTTATATTGATTGAATGCTCGGACGAAAAATTCATGTCGCCGTCTAACGAGCAGGTCAGCGTTGGCGTGAGCTGATTAGAGTTTTCGAAATCATTGAATGCGCTAGCCAAATCTACTGTTGAAGTAAATTTCACAGTAAAAAGATTATTCGGCCCTAATTCGAAAGACGACAAAGTAAGATCGGCGGGCGGGATGTTGGCTGTTTTTACACAGCCAGCGCAGAGAAGTAATGTCAGGTAGACGAAGCAGCGATATAGATTCATTAACCGAAAATACCATTGATGGAGTCAAAAATCAGATCGAGCGCTGATTTTGTTTCCTGAACCGGCTGAATGAACATCCAATCTGCAGAGGCGTGGTGGATATCGATGGTTTTGTTCATAGTCGGACCGGATTTTATATTCCAGCGCTCGCCGAAATCAGCGACGCTGTCAGAAGAGTCGGGTTTGCTTGAGTTGGCTCGAATGTTAATCCAGGTCTCTGCGACAGGTTGCGGTTCTGACATGTAGATATCCGAGCCCAGCCATACCCAAAAACCTTCGCCGACAGGGTCAAGTGTCACCAGGAATTTAATGCTGTAACCCGCTTCAGATAAAATTTTAGAAAGATGTGCTCCGTTCCATCCACCCAAGCTGTGACCCACGATATATACGGGGCTTGATTTGCTGGGTATTTTGTCGATGAAGTTGGTTTTGATGTCTCCGGAACCTTTGGCGTCGTTGTAGCCTCTGGCCCAGCTGGTGTATTTGGTTTTCAGTTTTGCGTTTGGGCTTATTCTGTTATCAAGCAGATTTTTTGCGGCATCGATGTTGTGATAGGCACCTTGGAAATAATACTTTTCCTGGTCTGCGGCGCCACCGATAAAGAAGACGATGGCTTTCTTTTCCGGAACTGGTACTGCTTTGACGGTTGAGTCATTTGCAGCGGTCAATGTTTTCGTTGCCGCAAGGCTTGCGGTGTTGCCGTTTGGAAGAACAATTTGCTCTGCGGCCATTACTTAGTCTTCCAGAAAGATTTTGATGGTTTCTGCCAAGTGCGAACTCACCATATGGGTGAAGCCCATTGAATCGCTAACGCCATGTTCCAGGCTTCCATCCTCACGTTGGATGGCGTAACCGTGATTAGGCATTGGCTCGCCGGTCGTGCCGTCGACCAGTTTGATCTTGTCGCTGAAGTGCACCGGCATCGGCAGTAAACCGCTGAAGGGCGCTGATACAACGGTGTCGCCGATGATGACGGTGCCGGAGCCGCCAATGACAATGTTGCCGTGGCCTCCGGTGCTGTCTACTGTCGCGGCGTTCAGGCCGTTGATGAATACAGTCGAACTGATGCCCCCGGTAATTGGGCTACCGCAGGCGGATTTGTCGGTCATGCGAGCAGCTGCGAGGCCGTCGAAGAATACGTTCGGCGAGCCGCTGGCAATAGGATTGGTACCGTGTCCTGGAAGTGGGCAACTGGTGGGGTCTGAGACGCGAGCAGCTGGTTTTCCACTCATGGGAGGTTCCGTTTCGAAATGTGAGTAGGCGAGCTCGAGATTCTCGAGCGAGCGTTGGGCGGCAGTTTGATTAGGCGATTGCTGTTTTTACGAGCAGCAGCTCTACGTAGCCGTCGCCCAAGAAGGGATGGCTTTCAGTTCTGAAATGCGGGGGCGTATCTGAGGAGTTGTGGCGCGGTGGCGCTTCCGTACGCGGGGCATTCATAAAAATAAATCGTCCTTGAAAAATCGCCGTGAAGGATGCCCGAGGTGAAGGTCTCGTTCAACGAGATTTTCGCGCGTACTCGTACTTTTTGATCTCGTTCCCGAACTTTTTTGCAGAGCGTAATAGGCCGCTGCCGTCATTACTAAATTCAGGCTGAGGGAAACTCCAGGCTGTCGAGATCGATTTTGGCATAGGTCCCGAGTTCGCCCTTGTAGAGGGATACTCTGGATACTCTTAGCTCAGATTGTAGAAAACCAACGAGTACCCTGAGACTTGAGTGTTTGGACATGCTTGTTGGATGCACCACGGTAGCCTTGCCGGGCTCATCGTCGTAGGTTCGGATCATAAAAGTGTCTTCGCCGTTCTGGATGACGTAGTTAACCCCACGGTATTCATAGCCAGCGTCATGGTCGACATCATCGAAACGAGTAGCGGTTGTTATTTTCAATGTAGATTTCCGTTGAATTTGGCTCGTGGCAGGTAGCTTTTCGAACCGTTCGTGTTGATGTCCACTAGGCAATACCCTCCGTGGCACCAAGCTAGCTAGCGGCCACAGAGGTCTTACGAGTTATTGCGTCGGCACAACATTATCCAACGCCTGATTCACCGCCAGTTCCCCCAGCATCACCACCTGCGCAATGCCCAGCAGCGTCTTGCGAATCGGCCCCTCAACCAGCGCCGCGACATCCCCCAACATCACCGTCGCCGAACCCAGTGATTCACTGGCGTTCGCCAGCAATTCCTCGGTGGCGATTTTTGGGTTGGCTAGAAACATGGCGTTGGGTGTGTAGGGCGTGGCCATGATTTGGCTGGCGGGGTTGAGGTAGTGGTCGAGGGCGCGTTCGGCGGCTTCGCTGAGTTTTCGGGAATCGGGGGATTCGTAGGGGGAGACTGTTTCGGTCTCGGGCGGGTTCGGTGTGACTTTGAACATGATGACGCTCCATATGTGGCTAAGGGAACCATCACATTCGCTACCAAACGAGGGTGGTGGCCATTACGAAGGTTGGTAGACCGGCACACATGGAAAAACCGGCGCGCTCGAAAGCGCCCTGCGCATGGCCACCATTAAGACAGCCGCCAGAAGGCATCTGCGTAAGGTGACGTTTTGCGCCATGTGTGAAACCGGGCTACCAAACCCGATCGCTGCTTTTCAGCGACCGACCCACGATAGAACCCGCACCCTGGGCGCACAAGCCGGCGGATTCTGGCGTAGTCGTAGGCAATGGCGCAAGGCGTTGTAGCCTGGGATGACGTAACACTGGGTGTCTTTAAACGGCTCTGGCAAAACCTTAAACACGAGCGAGAAACTGACCGATGCGCGGCTTGAGCATTTCGATCGCGGTGATACGATCGTGGCGCGCCACCCACGCCAAAGAGCAGAATCGATCACCATGAAACCCAGTTTCGAAAAAATCCCCACCGAAGCCACTGCCTCGTGGACACTGCTGAACCGGCGTTTGCCGGAGGCGATTCCGTTCGAATGGCATCACCATCCCGAGTACGAGCTGACGCTGACGTTGAACAGCCGTGGACATCGCTATATCGGCAATGACGTCGCGCCTTACGATGACGGCGATCTGATTCTGGTCGGGCCAAACGTGCCGCACAGCTGGTCGTCGGCGGAGCGGGTCGATGCCGGGCAACCGCATGTAGCGCTGGTGATCTGGTTTTCGGTGGCGTGGGCGGAGTCGCTGGTGGCGTTGTTTCCGGAGTTGGGTTCGTTGCGGCAATTGCTCGCGGCAGCGCGGCAGGCGTTGAGTTTCAGTGCGGTGGCGTCGCGGGAGATTCGGCCGCTGATTGAGGCGATGGTCGAGCAGGAGCCGGCCGAGCGTTTGATCGCGCTGTTGACCGTGTTGAGCAAACTGACGCGGGACGTCGATGCCAGGCAAGTCCTCTCTGCGTCGGACTCGCAGGTTGGCAGCCAGATTGTTGAAGACCCGCGCATCCATCGGGTTCTGGATTACGTGCATGGTCACTACACCGAGGCGATCAGCATTCCCGCATTGGCCGAGATGGCGTGCGTCAGTGTGTCGGCGTTCCATCGGATGTTCCGTCGTCATACGCGCAGCACGGCGTTGGACTACATCGTGCGGCTAAGAGTCGGACACGCCTGCGCGCTGTTGATGCAGGGGCACTCGACGGTTTCGTTGATTGCCGAGGCAGTGGGGTATTCGTCGCTGGCGCTGTTCAATCGGCAGTTCAAGGCGTTGAAGGGGCTGACACCTTCAGAGTTTCGTCGTCAGCACGGTCATCATTTTCTGTAAGCGGCGCGCTGCTTAAACGCCACAATCGTATTAGTCGACGCGGCAAATCAGGCTGCCGCCACCACCCTCGGAAGTGGTCCCATACCTGCACCAACAATAAGGTCTGCAGGTCCCCCGATGAGCAAATACCAGGCATTCGAGAGCGCAACGCTTCCGGAGAACTACCGCGACAGCATCGTCAAAATGAAACGCACCTTGCGCGCGCAGATCGGCGATGTACAGGGGCTGTTCGCCGAGGTCAGTGAGTTTATTGCCGGCGAAATTGCGTCGATCAAAGCGCAGGAGGCGCAGACCGGGTCGGCCTGGCCGGTGCTGGAGTTCGCTGAGATCGCCGCTGGCACAGTGACTGCCGAGCAACTGGCCTTGATCAAACGTCGCGGTTGTGTGGTGCTCCGCAATCATTTCCCCCGCGAGCAGGTGCTGCAGTGGGACCAGGGCTTGCTGGATTACCTCGACAAGAATCGATTCGATGCGCTGTATCGCGGGCCGATTGACCAGTTTTTCGGCAATCTTGAGGCGTCGCGGCCGGAAATTTTTCCGATCTACTGGTCGGCGGCGCAAATGCAGCTGCGCCAGCATGAGCGGATGGGCACGGCGCAGGCGTTTCTCAATCGATTGTGGAAGACTCATTCGCACGGCCAGGACTGGTTCAACCCGGATATTAATGCGCTGTATCCGGATCGGGTGCGCCGACGTCCGCCGGGCACACACTCGAAAGGCCTTGGCCCGCACACCGATTCCGGGGCGCTGGAGCGCTGGTTGCATCCGGCGTATCTGAAAGTTTTCGACAAAATCTACTGCAACGACTTCGCGGCCTACGACCCGTGGGATGCGGCGTTTCGCACCGAGGTGGATGAATACGCCTACAAGGACACGGTCAAGTGCTCGGCGTTTCGCACGTTTCAGGGCTGGACTGCGCTGTCGGACATGCAGGCCGATCAAGGCGTGCTGCACACCGTGCCGATCCCCAAGGCGATGGCCTACCTGCTGCTGCGGCCGCTACTTGATGACGTGCCCGAAGACGAGTTGTGTGGGGTGGCGCCGGGCAAGGTGCTGCCGGTGTCGCGGCAATGGCATCCGTTGCTGGTGGAGGGGCTGAGTCCGATTCCGGACGTGCAGGCCGGTGATTCGGTGTGGTGGCATTGCGATGTAATCCATAGCGTCGCGCCGGTGCAGAACCAGCAGGGCTGGGGCAACGTGATGTACGTGCCGGCGGCGCCGATGTGTGCGAAGAATCTGCATTATGCGCGGGATGTGTTCAAGGCGTTCGAGCAGGGGGCTTCGCCGGATGATTTTCCGCGTGAGGATTATGAGCGGTCGTGGGAGGAGCGTTTTGCTGTGGAGCGTCTGAACTCGCTGGGGCGTGCGGGGCTTGGGCTGGAGTAGGTGAGTTTGGGGTTTGGGGCCGGTCGCGGCCCATCGGGACGCTGCGATGTTTCGCTAAATCCTCTCACCACCGTTTTTTGTTTTGTCTGATTGAGCGGGGTGCCTTTCGGACAGCGAAACGCCCAAGGGTTTGGCACATCCTGAATGTTTAGGACGGCTTACTGCCTTGGGCGGGATGGGCGCAGATTGGTCGACGGCAATGCGAGGAGAAAGATAGAACTGCTTCGGAAAGCCTACAAGCCAGCCACTTCCGCAAGATTTGTAGGCAAATGCGCGGGCGCTTGTAGCCCCAATGTGGGGGTGATAACGGCCTGATATGAGTGGTTTGCCTGTTGGTGGTTGAAAACGGCCATGGCTAGGCGGTTTTTGAACTGGCGGCAGACTTGGGTTTTTCGCTGACTGGGCTGGCGTTTTCGCGAGCAAGCCCGCTCCCACAATGGTTTTGCGGTGTTCTGGAATGGTGTGGTCGGCGCAAAACCTGTAGGAGTGAGCCTGCTCGCGAAGGGGCATCCACGGTGTGTGGATTTATTCATCACCATTCTGGACACAGTGTTTGTCCAACCGACCGATTTTTGCCGTGCGCTTGAACCCCTAACATCGTCTCCACTCCGTGAACAAACACGGTTCCCCACGAGACGGTGAACATCATGAAATTTGTAAAAATCGCTGTACTTCTGGCCCTTGGCGGTATCGGCGCGCAGGCGTTTGCAGCTGACGAGACCGCGCAAGTCGAGGCCTACAACGCCGCCGCTCAAGCAGACATCGCCCACGTAGTGTCGATCTCCGAAGCGGCCAATCAGTGCGGCGCGGTGCCGGTGCAGATGACTTATGACGACTCGACCGGTGCACGGCATGTCGTGCAATACCAGGTGATGGGTAGCGGTTGTTCCAACGGTTGATGGTCGATGCCGGCGCTGGAGGGTCGACACTCCGGGTCTGCGACACTAAGCGTTGGCAAGTTCCTTGGCGCCGGCCATGTCTTCATCGGATGCCAGCAGTTGCGGGATGGCGGTTTTCAAGAACTCCACCCAGGTCTTGATTTTGGCGTCGACGAATTTGCGCGACGGGTAGATCGCGAACAGGTTGTATTCCTCCAGGCGGTACTGCGGCAGTACCCGCACCAGCGTTCCTCCCACTAATCCTTCGACGGCTGATGCCAGCGGCTGAATGCCGATGCCCATGCCATTTCTGATCGCCGTGGCCATGCCGTCGGCGGTGTTGATGTGGAAGGGTGAGTCGGGGATATTCTGCGTTTCCATGCCTTGCGGGCCTTCGAACACCCAGTTGTCTGCGGGCATCACCGTGTTGACGATGCGCAGGCAGTCGTGCGCGGCGAGGTCGGCGGGTGTGGCGGGGTGGCCGCGTTTGGCCAGGTACGCCGGTGAGGCGCAGAGGATGCTGTAAGTAGTGCCCAGGCGTTGCGCGACGAAGCCGGAATCCGGCAGGTCGCGGGCGAGGACGATCGACATGTCGTAGCTTTCTTCGAGCAGGTCGGGCAGGCGATTGCTCAGGGTCAGGTCGAACATCACCGTGGGGTGAATTTCGCGGTAGCGGGCGATCGCATTGATCACATAGTGGTTGCCGATGGCGGCCATGGCGTGGATCTTCAGACGCCCGACCGGCAAGGTCTGCGCGGTGCCGGCTTCGTCATCGGCCTCGCGCAGGTCATCGAGAATTTTCTCGGCGCGCTGCAAATAACGCACGCCGGCTTCGGTCAGGGCGAGGCGGCGAGTGGTGCGGTTGATCAGGCGCGTGTGCAACCGGGCTTCGAGGCTGGAGACGGCTTTGGAGACGTTGGTCGTGGTGGTGTCGAGCACATCGGCCGCAGCGGTGAAGCTGCCGCTCTGGGCGACGGCGACGAAGCAGCGCAGGGTCTGAATAACGTCCATCGTTGTGGTTGGCTCTGTGGCTGGGATGGCCATTCTAGGGTTTGCCGCGGGTGGTGTTGCAAATGTTTGCGAACGAGGGGCGCGCGCATGGCGGGTGAAGGGCTTGAAGACATTCTGGCGCCGGGGCTTTCGGTGGTGTTTTGCGGGATCAATCCGGGGTTGCTCGCGGCGGCGTATGCGGCGTTGACGGGGCAGGAGGTGGTGGCGCCAGCGTCGAAAATCTAAACACCACCACTGCGCAAAAAGTTGCGCAGTTGCTTCGCCAATTTCACCCGAGAATTCCCTTCAAGCCTCTCTAAATCAAGCCCTCCAGCCAAGTGCGCAAGAAGTTGCACAGTACTGCGCAACTTCTTGCGCACTTTTTTTCTGTTTATCGAAATTTAAACGCCTAAACGCGAAGGCATTGCCGGCAACCCGTTGATCCGTAATAGCTAGCTGATGGCTGGCACGGAATTTGATCTCTGAGCAGGCACCCGGGCAGGCAATGGTGCCTGTCGGTTGTGTATTTTCGAGCAAGGAGAGCATCCCCATGGCAACACCAGCGTACATGTCCGTCACTGGCGAAAAACAAGGTCTGATCACTGCCGGCGCGTTCACCGCCGACTCCGTGGGCAACACCTTCCAGGAAGGTCACGAAGACCAAGTCATGGTTCAGGCCTTCACCCACGACGTGATCATCCCGCGTGATCCGCAATCCGGTCAGCCAACCGGTCAGCGCGTGCACAAGCCAGTGGTGATCACCAAGGTCTACGACAAGGCTTCGCCTCTGCTGCAAGCGGCTCTGACCTCCGGCGAGCGCATGAGCGAAATCGTTATCCAGTGGTACCGCACTTCGGCTCAAGGTACCCAGGAGCACTACTACACCACCAAACTGGAAGACGCGATCATCGTCGCCATCAACAACAAGATGCACAACTGCCAGGACCCGTCGAACGCCCACTTCACCCACCTGGAAGAAGTGCAGTTCACCTACCGCAAAATCACCTGGACCCACGAAGTCTCCGGTACTTCGGGCTCCGATGACTGGCGTGCTCCAGTCGTTTAATCGCGACTGATGGTTGTACTGCCCTGGCCAGTGCGGCTGGCCGGGGCGGCTTTGACCGACAGAATTTTTTGCGTGCGCCACGCTTCATGGAATGGCGCCCGTCGCAGCATTGCGCGAGGAACAAGGGATGTTCTCACCGGCCAATCAGCCTCATTTCAATCTGACCATCGATGGCGCGGACAGCGATTTCCAGGTGCTGTCGTTCACCGGGAAAGAGGCGCTCAACACCCCCTTCGAGTTCGAGCTGGAACTGGTCAGTGAGAAAGCCTCGATCAACCTCGAAAGCCTGCTGCACAAACTCGCGTTCCTGCAGCTGTCGCCCAGCGGCACGGGGATTCACGGGCTGATCTACAGCATCGCCCAGGGCGAGGCCGGCAAGCGCCTGACCCGCTATAAAATCTCCCTGCGCCCGCAGCTGTCGTACCTCGCGCATCGGGTCAACCAGCGCATCTTCCAGCAGATGACCGTGCAACAGATCATCAGCAAGGTGCTGGAAGAACACGGCATTCTCGCCAGTGACTATCACTTCCAACTGAGCGCGATTTATCCGGAGCGCATCTACTGCGTGCAGTACGACGAAAGCGATCTGCATTTCGTCCAGCGCCTGTGCGAGGAGGAGGGGATTCACTACCACTTCCAGCACACCTCCAGCGGCCACAAACTGATGTTCGGCGATGACCAGACGGTGTTCCCGAAACTGGCGCCAGTGGCTTATCAGCAGGACTCCGGACTGGTCGCCGATCAACCAGTGGTCAAGCGTTTCGGCCTGCGTCTGGCGACCCGCACCAGCCGCACCACACGACGTGATTACGACTTCGTCAAACCGAAGATCGAGCTCGAAAGCGATGCCAAGAGCAGCGCTCAGCCGGATCTGGAGGATTACGATTACCCGGGGCGTTTCGTCGATCGCGAGCGCGGCAAACACCTGGCCAATCGCGCACTGGAACGTCATCGCACGGACTATCGTCTGGCCGAGGGCAACAGCGATCAGCCGATTCTGGTCAGCGGGCATTTCCTCGCCCTTACCGAACACGCCAACCCGACCTGGAACGATCTGTGGCTGCTCACCGAGATCTTCCACGAAGGCAAGCAGCCGCAAGTGCTCGAAGAGTCGGTGACCAGCGACACCACTGACAACAAGGACGATTTCCACCAGGGCTACCGCAACCGCTTCAACGCGATCCCGTGGGACGTGCCGTACCGGCCGCCGCTCGATCACCCGAAACCGAAAGTCCTCGGCACCCAGAGCGCCGTGGTCTGCGGCCCCGAGGGCGAAGAGATCTACTGCGACCAGTACGGTCGGGTGAAGGTGCAGTTCTTCTGGGACCGCGAAGGCGAGCACGACGACAAGACCAGTTGCTGGATGCGCGTGGCCTCAAACTGGGCCGCGGAAACCTTTGGCGCGATCAACATTCCGCGGGTCGGCATGGAGGTGTTGATCACCTTCCTGGAAGGCGATCCCGACCAGCCGCTGATCACCGGTTGCCTGTACCACGGCGCGAACCTGCCGCCGTACAAACTGCCGGACTTCAAGACCCTGGCCACGGTCAAGAGCAAGGAATACAAGGGCAGCCGCGCCAACGAACTGCGCATCGACGACACCACCAGCGAGATCAGCATCGCGCTACGCAGTGATCACGGCGCGAGTGCGATCAACCTCGGTTACCTGACCCACCCACGCCCGAGCGGCGGGCAGCCGCGTGGCGAAGGTTTCGAGCTGCGCACCGACCGCCATGGCGCGGTGCGTGCCGGTGCCGGCCTGCTGATCACCACCGAGCCGCGCCCGAACGAATCGAAGCACCACAAGGACCTGCCGGAAACCGCCGAGCGCCTCGCCACCGCCAGCGATCAGCATGACGGTTTCGCCACTCAGGCCAAAGAGCTTCAAGCGCAAGAGGCCGGCGATCAGGACGATGTGGCCAAGGCGTTGCACGCGCAGCATCAAGGTGTGCTGGGCAGTGGCCCGGCGAACATGACTGCCAATGAATTCCCTGAATTCACCGAGCCGCATCTGGTGCTCGCCAGCCCCGCCGGTATCGCCCTGACCACGCCGCGCTCCAGCCACATCGCCACCGGCGAACACCTGGCGCTGAGCAGCACCGGGCACACCAGTTTTTCCATTGGCAAACGCCTGCTGGCCAGTGCCAGTCGCGGCATGCGTCTGTTCGTGCAGAGCATGGGCTGGCGCCTGGTCGCGGCCTCCGGCGACATCGACGTCAAGGCCTTGAAGGACAGCATCAACCTGCTGGCCAAACTCAACATCACTGCCAACGCCGACCGCATCACCATCACCGCCAAGACCGAACTGGTGATCCAGGGCGGCGGCAGCGCGACCACCTACAACGCCGGCGGCATCACCCACGCCACCACCGGCCCGTACACCGCGCACGCGGCGAACTTCGCCTACACCGGGGCGAAAAGTCTGGCCGGCGTATTCCCGGAACCGCCGAAACCGGGCAAGGGCAATCTGGAATTGTTCAACCAGTACGCCGGGCGTCAGGGCATCAAGGAAGGCGATTACGAAGTCATCGACGCCCTCGGCAAAAGCATCAAGGGCAAGCTCGACGCCAAGGGTTTCGCCAGCGTCGCCGGCGCCGCCCCAGGCCCCGCGCGTGTGTTGTTCGGCAAGGATCCGGCGGACACCTGGAGTGAGGGCAGCTACATCGGCAAAGCGGAGTGGCCGCTGAAACCGCCAGCCGCAGAAGACGTGCCGAGCCAGGTGCAGGCGATGGTTGCGCAGGTTCTGCCGAACAAGAACTGGGACATGCTGGAGAAGGGCAAGGAACTGGCGCAGAGCGGCATGGGCGCCATGCAGACCGCACAGGGCGCAATGCAGACGGCGCAGCAGGTGAAAGGGGCGGTGCAGGGCGGGGTGGCCGGGTTGCCGAAACTTGCCAGTGCGGCGCTGCCGAATGCATCGAGCATCCTCGGCGCAGCGAGCAAGGCAGGGAAACTGCCAAGCCTCCCGGCCCCGTCCTTGCCCAAACCATCGCTTAAGACGCCTGGCCTGCTGAATGGGGAGGTGCTCTCATGACTGAGGCAGCCGTTGCCAAGAAGCGCGAGCCGCAGGTCGCTATCGTTCCGCTCAACACGCTGGACGTGCAGGACGTAGGTCGTGGTGCCGCCCGGTTTGATGCCTGGCTGCGATCCATCAGCGGTGGTGTCGTCACGCTCGATCGAATCAAAGGAGTTGCCGGGTCGCTGCCGGTTGTCGGCAACATCATGGCGCTGGTCGATGCGCTGGGCGATATCGTCACGCTTACCAGAAGCAAGCAGCGGGAGTTGCTTGATTGGGTCAGCCTGGGAATCAACCTGATCGGTGTTTTACCTGCGCCTCCGACCATGGCGGCTGCTCGTATGAGTTTGCGTCCGACCTTGTTTCTGGTACGTCAGGAATTGCGTAACAGCGTCAAGATGCTGTTGGGCGATTCAATGATCGAAGTGCTGGTCGGGCATTTGAACGCGACAATCGTCGGCACGATCGATGACTTCGTGAAACAGGCTCAAGGCAAACTCTCGGGCATTCTCGCCGATGCAGGAAAACTCGGCGAAAGCGCAGTCACCGAAATTGCCAAGGGTCTTGAGGCCGTTGTAAATGGCAAGCTTGATTCAAAAGGCGATGCGCGCGCGGCTGGACAAAAGATCACGGCGGCGGGCAATCAACTGCTCAGCGATCCCAAAGCGGCAATCAGTAATATCTTCGGGGCGGCATTCAGTGCCTACAAAGCCGTGGGTAAAGGGGTTGCCAACAGCGCGGCGAAGAATCTTCTGCCGGATCAGGCCAAAAAACTGGTGATGACGCACACCGGCTCATTGAGAGCGATGGGGCCTGAGATCAAAACCCAATTGAGCAAGTTGGGTGACCCGGGAACGCGTCACACGATTGGTTGGTTGTTGCAAATGCTCGCCGGTGCTGTGTTGACGTGGCGCAAGCGTCGTGGGCATGGACAGAGTGCCAGCGTTAAACCCAACGCCACCAGTAAGGCTCAGAACAAGGCAGGTGAAGGACGACTCGAGGCCAGCAGCCATCAGGCTCCTGCGAACGCCAACGCCAATGGCAAAAAAAATGGTGCTTGTGCGGGTACTTGCAACAGCATCAGTTTTGCGTTGGGATCCGAGTCACTGAGCCATACCGATTTCAGCCTGCCGGGTCCATTTCCTGTCGAGTGGGTGCGCACCTACAGCTCCCGGTTCGATGCTTTTGACAATGGCGAATCAGGGGCACGGTGGGTAACAGAGTTTACGACCCGATTCGACTGCAAGGACGATGGACTGGTTTTTTTTGGAGCCGATGGTCGTAGCATCGATTTCCCCCTGCCCAAGCCAGGCCTCTTTCACTATGACCCCGTTGAAAATCTCACGCTGGTTCGTTCCGCTGAGGATCAACTGCTCGTTTGCTTCGGTTTCGAGCGCAAGGAAACCTATGTCCGTCGTGGTCGTTCCTTTTGGCTGACGGATGTCAAAATGCGCAGTGGTGCCGGGCTGATGCTGCATTACGAGCATCGTCATGGGGACTCCCTCGTATTATCCGACCTGATCACCTATCAAGGTGACGTCACGCAAGTCCACTTGCACGTCGGAACGCTGCTTGATGATCAAGGACGCTTGACCGGTCTCTGGGAGATTCGTGACGGCGCGCCTGTACGGCAATTGTGCCATTACCAATACGACATCCATGGCAACTTGATCCAGGCGCAGGATGAAAACGGTGCGGCCTGGAGTTATCAGTATCAGCATCACCTCCTGACTCGGTATACCGATCGCACCGGCCGCGGGTTGAATCTGCAGTGGGATGGTCACACATCGCACGCCAGGGCTGTGCGCGAGTGGGCGGATGACGGCAGTTTCGATACTCGCCTTGAATGGGACGAAAATATCCGCCTGACTTACGTGACTGATGCCCATGGCAACGAGACTTGGCATTACTACGACATCAAGGGCTATACCTACCGGATTCGCTATGCCGATGAACGTTCAGAGTGGTTCTTTCGCGATGATGCGAAGAACGTGATTCGTCACGTTCATACAGATGGCACCACCGATCGCTACAGCTATGACGAGCGCGGTAATTTGCTCGAGCACATCAGTCCCGACGGCAGTGTCGCTCACTACGCCTACGATGATCTCAACCAACTGATCAAGGTCAGTGATGCAGAAGGCGGTCAGTGGCAACGAGCTTACGATGACGCCGGCAATCTGGTGGAGTCGGTCGATCCGCTTGGCAACAAGACGGAGTACGCCTATGACAAAGCAGGTCAGTTGATCGCTATCAAGGATGCAATTGGCAACGAGAAAACGCTTGAGTACAACGTTGCCGGTCAGCTTCTCAAATATACCGATTGCTCTGGCAAGACCAGCGAGTGGGAATACAACGATCGCGGTCAGATGATCTGCTTTACCGATGCAGCGGGGCAAAGCACCGAATATCAGTACAAGGCCGGGCATGTCGCCTTGATAACGCATCCGGATAAAACCGAGGAGCGATTCGAGCGTGATGCCGAAGGGCGTCTGCTCGCTCATGTTGACGGTCTGGATCGCTGTACGACGTGGAGCTATAACGCGGCCGGTCTGGTTGCCGAGCGAGTAGACGCCTGCGAGCAAACGCTTCGTTACCGTTGGGACCTGCTAGGCCGTTTGATAGCACTCGAAAACGAAAACGAGCAGCGCACCCAGTTTCACTATGATCCTGTCGGAAGATTGCTTGAGGAAAAAGGCTTCGACGGCCTTGCCACACGCTATCAATACGACGCTGAGAGCGGGCGGTTGGCGAGCGCCATCAGCGGTGAACGCATCATTTCGATGACGTTTGACCCAATGGGGCGGCTTGTTGAACGCCATGCGAGCCTGGGCAATGCGACTCAAAGCGAATCCTTTGCGTATGACGGTAATGGCAACATGGTTTTGGCCACGAACGACCAGAGCCGGTTGCTGTGGTTCTATGATTCGGCCGGTAATCTGATCAGAGAGCACCAGCATTATCAGGATCTGGATGCACCGCTCGTTGCCATCTGGAGGCATGAGTACGATGCCCTCAATCAGTGTGTCGCCACGACTCGTCCGGATGGCCATCGGGTGAGTTGGTTGACGTACGGCAGTGGGCATTTGCTCGCGTTAAAACTGGATGATCACGAACTGGTCGGCTATGAGCGAGATGATTTACATCGCGAAGTCGCTCGTTATCAAGGGAATCGCCTGCGCCAGACGCAAAAGTGGGATCCGGCAGGGCGGCTACAGGAGCAACTGCTCGGTCGAAGCGACGACAATTCGACGTTGCTCAAACGCCAGTACCAATATGATGCGGTCGGCCAGTTGACCGAGCTGAACGATACTCGTCGCGGACCGCTTACCTACCGTTATGATCCGGTCGGGCGACTGATCAGCGCAGCAAGTCGCCTCGGCGTTGAAAACTTCGCGTTCGATCCTGCCAGCAACCTGCTCGACGAGAAGGTGACAGAAGTGCGCCGGCCTCTTGATCAGGCCCCGGCACGTAGTCGGTTGGTAGACAATCTTTTACGTGAATACGTCGGTACTCATTACGAGTACGACGATCGTGGCAACCAGACATTGCGTTGGCACAATGGTCAACGCAGTCGATTGCAATGGGACCTGTTCGATAGGTTGGTGCATTTTGAGGATGATCGTCTTTCGGTCAGATACGCCTACGATGCCTTGGGTCGCCGGTTGTATAAGCACTCGACAGCCCATTATGTGAACCGTCCTGAAGCGGGTTCGCACTGGAATAAAAATGAGCAGGGGCGCATTCAGCGCTTGCTTGGCTGTGGCTTGACCTTGTACGGGTGGGACGGGGACAACCTTTCCTGGGAAAGCAGTCCAGCCCCTATTGATGGGGGGACAGGTCGCACCGTCCATTACGTTTATGAACCCGGCACATTCGTACCGGTGGCTCAAGCCCTCACACACGCCTCGATTGATCTGTTGAGTCAGCCTGAATATATCGGCGGCGACAATCTTGAAGATGATCCGCTGTGGACTCACGCTCCTGAAGCACAACCGTTCGATGCCCTGGCCTGGTATCAGTGTGACCATTTAGGCACACCATTGGAACTTACCGATCAAGACGGTGAGATAGCCTGGAGCGCTCAATACAAAGCGTGGGGGCAGGTGAAAGAACAGACATCAGCCTCGGCAGTGCGGCGCGGGCTGACTAATCCCATTCGTTTCCAGGGTCAGTACCACGATCACGAAACAGGCTTGCACTACAACCGCTACAGGTACTACGACCCCCATGTAGGTCGCTTCATCTCGAAAGACCCGATAGGTCTGATGGGCGGTATCAACCTTCATCAATACGCGCCTAACCCGACGCAGTGGGTGGACCCTTTAGGTCTGGTCAGAAAACCGCCATCCAAGCGCGCGCTGAAGGACGGTGCTGGAGCCTCCGCCAAAGACATCGCTGCGAGCAAGGTCGGCGGCGGTAGTCGGAAAGGACAAGCGGCATGTCGCAAAAAACTTATTGCCAAAAGCAAACCGGTGGGTGTGTACAAGTGCTGGCGGTGCGGGCATACCTCTAGCAATCCTGATGACATGCACTTGGGGCATAAAAATGTGGCGACCTCGAATGGCGGCAACCTGGCCGATGTCAACGTAGATCTTGAGGGCGCATCGTGTAACCTGAGTGCTGGAAACAGCGGTTACGTGAAAGAAGGGATGTCGTGTGTCGAACGTGGAAGTTGTGGAGCGCCATATGGACGATAAAGAATTGCCTGTTCTGATTGAGGTGTTTGTATCAGATGACGATGGCCCTGTATTCGAGGAGCTTCCTGCAATCGCGATGGGGCAGGATACTTATCAGCTGCTGTCCTCACCTGGTCTTGCGTTGAATTTGGCTCGAGGTGACATCATCTCGATAAAAAACAAAAACACTCACGCTGAAGTCCTGAAGCGCGGAGGAAATTTTTGTATTCATATTTACGCCGACTACATCCCCGAGGACGTCATTGCACAACTGGAAACTGATGTTGGCAATGAACTGGGTGGAACGCTGGATGGCGTTTTCGAAGGCAACCTGTCACTGGCTGTGCCCTCAAGCAATGGCATGGACAGCATCAATGCGTTTTTTGATCGGTTCCGCGAGAAATCCGGACTCGAATGGTATTACGCCAACATCTATAAAAACATTGATGATGAAGATGATGAAACGCTGCTCAATTGGTGGCTGCAGAGCTGACTGACAGGCCAGCGGACGGCAAGGTCACGAGACCAGGATCAAGTCAAAGGAGTGACAACATGAAAGACGCCATTCGCTTGGGCGACTCCACCACCCACGGTGGCAAGGTGCTCGAAGCCTTCTCCCAGACTGATCTCAATGGCAAGCCTGTTGCCGGGGTCGGTCACAAGGTCAGCTGTCCACTGTGCAAAGGGGTTTTCCCGATTGCAGAGGGCAGCAGCACCTACACCGTTGATGGCACGCCCATCGCTCTGGACGGTATGAAAACCGCTTGCGGTGCTGCGCTGATTGCAAGCGGCCCGAAAGGGGCTGTGATCAGTTGAATCAACATGTACCGCATCGGCATATGCCGGGCATCACCTGATGTTTGTTGCATGAGTGTTGGCAGGCCCAGGCCATCAATCATTTCTTTAAAGTCTTGAACTATCTTACGGATGAGATGCAGTCATGACGACTGAAACGCCTGTCGCGAAAGTACGTGAACCTCAAGTGGCGATCGTTCCGCTCAACACCATTGACATTAAGGATGTCGGACGCGGTGCAGCCAGATTCGATGCCTGGCTGCAATCGATCAGTGGTGGAGTAGTCACGCTTGAGCGCGTCAAGAACGTTGCCGGAGCGTTGCCGGTGGTGGGCAACATCATGGCCTTGGTGGATGCGCTCGGAGACATTGTTGTCCTTGCCAAAAGCAAGCAACGCCAGATTCTGGACTGGGTCAGCCTGGGTATCAATCTGATCGGTGTTTTACCGGCGCCACCCACAATGGCCTCGGCGCGTATGACCTTGCGTCCGACCTTGTCACTGGTGCGTCAAGAACTTCGTAACAGCGCCAAGATGCTGCTGGGCGATTCGCTGATCGAAGTCCTGATCGGACATTTGAATGCCACCATTGTCGGTACGATCGATGACTTTGTAGAGCAGGCCAAGCCGAAGCTGGCTGAAATACTCGACAACGGCGGCAAGCTTGGCCAGAACGCGGTCAACGAAATCGCCAAGGGACTGGAAACGGTCGTCAACGGCAAGCTCGATGCAAAAGGCGACATGAAGTCGGCGAGTGCCAAGATGAGTGCGGCCGGAGGTCAGTTGTTGCATGACCCCAAGGCAGCCATCAGTAATATTTTCGGCGCAGCGTTCAGCGCCTACAAGGCTGCCGGTAAAGGTGTTGCCAACAGTGCGGCAAAGAACCTGTTGCCGGACAGTGCCAAGGCTTTGGTGCTGAGCAATACCGGCATGCTTCGTACTATGGGTGTGGAGTTGCGCACTCAAATGAACAAGCTGGGTGATCCCGCTGTTCAGCATTCAATCGGTTGGCTGCTGCAGATGCTGGCAGGTTCTGTCATGACCTGGCGCAAGCGTCGAGCACATGGTCAAGGGGCCAGCGTCAAGCCGGATACTACTTCAAAGACTCAGCACAGGGCTGGAGAGGGGCGGCTTGAAGCCAGCAGCCAACAAGCGCCAGCGACGCATAACTGCAAAACATGTAAAAACGGCGTCATGCCGGGCACGGCGCATAGCATCAGTTTTGCCCTGGGCTCTGAATCGCTGAGCCATACGGATTTCAACCTGCCTGGTGCATTCCCTCTCGAGTGGACACGCACCTACTGTTCGCGTCTGGATGCGTATGACGCCAGCGAGATGGGCGCCCGCTGGATTACGTCGTTGACTACCCGTTTTGACTGTGTTGGCGGGAGTCTGGTGTTCCATGACGCTGATGGTCGCAGCCACGACTATGTGCTGCCCGAGACAGGGCAGACTCACTACGATGCCATTGAAAACATGACGCTGGTACGGGTGACCGATGACCAACTTCTGTTGTGCAGAGGGTTTGAACGCAAGGAAACCTATCTGCGTCGTGGACAACGTTTCGTGCTGGTCGGCGTGGTTTTGCGCAACGGTGCGGGAATCATGCTGCACTACGAGCATCGCCACGATGGAATGCCGGTGCTGTCCGACCTGATTACCTATCAGGGTGATATGGCCGACGTCAGATATCACCTCGGCACCCTGCTTGATGAGCACGGTCGCGTAAAGGGGCTTTGGCTGATCAGCGACGGTGTTCCTCAGCGTCAACTGTGTGCCTATCACTACGACAGTGCCGGTGATTTGATTCAGGCTCAGGACGAGAACGGGGCGGCGTGGAGCTATGAGTACCAGCATCATCTGATCCGTCGTTACACCGATCGGACCGGACGGGGCATGAATCTGGAATGGCAGGGCACAGGCGCTGATGCGCGGGCCGTTCGCGAGTGGGCGGACGACGGCAGTTTCGACACGCGCCTTGAGTGGGACGAGAATATTCGCCTGACCTATGTCACCGATGCGTACGGTAACGAAACCTGGCACTACTACGACATTCTTGGTTATACGTACCGCATTCGCCATCCGGATGAACGTTCCGAATGGTTGTTCCGTGACGAAGCGAAAAACCTGATTCGCCACGTACATGCTGACGGCACAACTGATCGCTTCATCTACGACGCGCGTGGCAACGTCGTCGAACATTTGCGTGCCGACGACAGCGTGCTGCATTTTGCCTACGACGATCTGGATCAACTGATCAAGACCAGCGATGCAGAAGGGGGGCAGTGGCAGCGTGCTTATGACGATCATGGCAACCTTGTGGAAGCAGTCGATCCCCTTGGTAACGTAACGGAGTTTGCCTACAGCGTGGCAGGGTTGCCGACAGCGATCAAAGACGCCGCCGGCAATGAGAAGAAGCTCGACTACAACGATGCCGGTCAACTGATCGAGTATGTCGACTGCTCAGGAAAGACCAGGGCCTGGGAGTACAACGAACTCGGACAGATGATCTGTTCTACCGACGCGGCCGGCCAGAGTACCGAGTACGGGTATCGACTGGGCCAGCTGGCCTGGATCAGGCACCCGGACAAGACCGAGGAGTATTTTGAACGAGACGCTGAAGCCCGGTTGCTCGCGCACACGGATCGTCTTGGCCGCTGCACTACCTGGAAATATACAGCTGCCGGTCTTGTAGCCGAGCGCATCGATGCTGATGAGCATACATTGGTCTACCGCTGGGATCGTCTCGGGCGCTTGCAGGCGCTGGACAACGAAAACGAGAGCCGGGCGCATTTCCTCTACGACCCGATAGGTCGCCTGCTGGAAGAAAAGAGCTTTGATGGTCGTATCACCCGCTATCGGTATGATTCTGATACGGGCCATTTGAGTCATATCGTCAACGGCGAGCGTGTGATTTGCGTGAGCTTTGATGCCATGGGACGCCTGATTGAGCGGCGCGCCAGTCAAGGTGAGAAATCGCAAAGCGAGCGCTTCATTTATGACGGCAACGGTAACCTGATTGAAGCCGCCAACGCAGACAGTCGTTTACAGTGGTTTCACGACCTGGCCGGCAATGTGCTGCGCGAGCATCAGCATTACCTTGGGCTGGACCAGCCCCCGGTAGTTGGCGTGTGGCAGCACAAGTACGATGTGCTCAACAATCGGGTCGCGACAGTTCGTCCGGACGGGCACCGTGTCAGCTGGCTCACCTATGGCAGCGGTCATTTGTTGGGGCTGCGCCTGGACGAGCACGAGCTGATTGGCCTGGAGCGCGACGACCTTCATCGTGAGATTGTCCGGCATCAGGGCAACCACCTGCAGCAGACGCAAAAGTGGGATTCTGCCGGGCGTTTGCAGGAGCAGGTGCTGGGGCGCAGTGAGGACGGTGCGACGCTTGTCAAACGGACATATCAATACGATGCCGCTGGTCAACTGACTGCGATCAACGATACCCGAAGAGGCGCGATTTCATACCGTTATGATCCTCTCGGTCGACTGTTGGAAGCAGCGACACGACAGGTGGTTGAAACATTCACCTTTGACCCGGCCAGTAATCTGCTTGATGAAAAGGCGAGTGAAATTCGACGACCACTGGACCGGTCTCCGCGCCAGGAGAGGCAGGTAGACAACCTGCTACACGAGTACGAAGGTAATCAGTTCACATACGATGAGCGCGGCAACCTGGTCGAGCGTCTGCAAAACAATCAGCGGAGCTTCCTGCAATGGGATCTGTTTGACCGTTTGGTGCGATTTGAAGATCAACGCTTGTCGGTTGAATTCGTCTATGACGCTCTTGGACGTCGTCTTCACAAAAACTCTGTCGCCCATTCCAAGGGGCGTCCCGAGGCGGGGTCGCACTGGAACCGGAACGAGCATGCACGCATACAGCGAGAGTACGGCTGTGGCTTCACGCTCTACGGCTGGGACGGTAACCGACTTGCCTGGGAAAGCAGTGCCGCGCAACTGGATGGCGGTGCCGGACGCACGGTGCACTACATTTTCGAGCCCGGTAGTTTCATTCCTGTAGCACAGGCCATACGACATGCCCCGATTACACTGACGAATCAGCCTGAGTATCAGGGAGAGTACAGCCTGGATGACGATCCGTTGTGGAATCGCAAGGTCACGGTTCAGCCAATTGACGTTTTGCTCTGGTATCAGTGCGATCACCTGGGTACGCCTCAGGAACTGACCGACTCTGAGGGGCAGTTGGTCTGGACGGCTCAGTACAAGGCATGGGGGGCGATATCGGAGCAGCAATCGCAATCGGCCCGACAAAGTGATGTGAGAAATCCTATAAGATTTCCGGGGCAGTACCATGATCATGAGACCGGGCTGCATTACAACCGGCATCGTTACTATGACCCGGCGGTGGGGCGATTCGTCAGCCAGGATCCGATCGGTTATGCGGGCGGTCTGAATCTCTACACCTATGGTCCGAACCCTACAGGTTGGGTGGATCCGATGGGCCTGACGGGGGTCGATGTCTATCGGGCCATGAAAACCGACGAAAAAGGAAAGCCCATTGCTGACTCGACCGCGCGTGGCCTAGGGGTACGTCCTGTCGATATTCCAGTTGATAAAGATGGGAACGTTCATCCCAATACCGGTGGGATGTCCGTAGCGCCGGATACTCCGCAAAACCTGCCGGATCATCGGCGCCCCTCCACGTTACCCGGCGGAACCGGCAAAGACAGCGCCTGCAAATTGAATACCGCTTCACTTCCGGAAAGTCTTCGTTACGTGCAAGACAAAAAAACTCACGGAACCATTCAGCCTAGTAAGGCCATGCCACTTTCTGATTACCAGAAGGCACTAGGGTCGACGGCTGAGCATTGGGAGAAACAATGATGAAAACGCTTGATAAACCGTTGGACGATGAACTGTCCGGCGCATTGAGGAGGGGGGATGATCTTCTTTCGATACGGGAAATCCTGCTGAAGTATCGAGATAAGGGTTTTTCGGCTATATCGGTTAATGAACTGTTGGGGTCAATGCGCGGTGATGCCGATGAAGAGTTGGAGGATCGGATTCTGGAGGTGATGGATATCGTTACCGGGTTTTGTGCGCCAGCTCTGGAAGTCTGGTAAGCGGCGGGTTTGGAATTGAGAAGTTTCACTGGAAATCTGGGAAATGAGCATGAAAAACACTGCTGTGATCCTTGCACTGACCGCCACTTTCGGCCTCTGCGCCCTGGCCCGCGCAGAAGCGCCAGATCCCGCTACCCTGAAAAGCATGTATGACAGCGGTCGCAACATGTCGGGCCTGATCAAGCATTGCGTCGACAAGGGCTACCTGAAAGCGGACAGCACGGAAAACGCCAACAAGATGGTGGCGTTCGTTGCGAATATGCCGGGCGCGTTCGACAAGGCTGATGGCGACAAGAACGAAAGTCTCGGTCGCAAAGGCGAAGTGTTGGCCGACGGTCAATACAAGAGCCTGCAAGGCAACCTGCCGCCGGATCTGAGCCTCAAGCAATGGTGCGAGCAAGCGGATCAAGGGATGCGTGAGGGGCTCAAGCAAATCGGCTTGTAAACCACATCGAAGAGAACACTTGCCATGAAATCCGAAATACCACCCACCGACGCTTCGGCACTCATCGACGCTCGAATCGCTGAACTGGCCGATTGGCGTGGTGCCATCCTCGGCGAGATTCGCAAAGTCATGCACCAGGCTGATCCCAAGGTGGTGGAGGAGTGGAAGTGGCGCGGCGTTCCGGTGTGGTCGCGGAGCGGGATCATTTGCACCGGGGAGACTTACAAGGCGGCGGTGAAGATGACCTTCGCCAAGGGCGCGGCGCTGGCTGATCCGGCGCGGTTGTTCAACGCCAGCCTTGATGGCAACACCCGCCGGGCGATTGATTTTCATGAGGGTGACAAGGTCGATGAACAGGCCTTGCAAGCGCTGATTCGCGAGGCGATTGCGCTGAATTTGTCGAAGTGAATCGTGGCGCTTGCTTTGGCTCAGAAATAACTGGCTGTTTTAAAACAAATTTTTTTGCACTCAGGGCTTCCCAGATCAAAAAAAGGTTGGTAAATTGCGGCCCATTCTCGCAGAGCTTGTTACAGAGCTTGAGATACAGGGGCGTCGCCAAGCGGTAAGGCAGCAGGTTTTGATCCTGCCATGCGTTGGTTCGAATCCAGCCGCCCCTGCCATATTCAGAAAAAACGCCAGTCCGAAAGGGCTGGCGTTTTTTTATGCGCGCGATTTGTGGCTGGGGCTGACAGTTGCCTGAGCCGTACCGGAAGACTGTTGTAAACTGCCCCGCGAAAAGTCCCGGCGGGTTGTTGGCCGGCGACCCTCATTCTCTCCAGACCAGAGACTTACATGGCTAATCACGACCTCAGCTTCACCCCTGATCCGGATGCGGATTCGATTTCCTCCGATGTTGTCGGTTTCAACGGCATTCTGGTCTCGACCCAGATCCCGACCCGCGCCGACGGCAGTCTGGAGCTGGGCGATATCACCCTGCAAAGTGAATGCACCCTGCAGGCGCTGAAAGTAGCGCTGGAGCGGGCCGGCAGTTCGATGGATCGGGTCATGCACCTGACCATCTACCTCACCGACATGGCTGACCGTGCGGCATTCAACGAAGTCTACAAGCGCTTCTTCGCCAAGCCATGGCCGGTGCGGGCCGCGGTGGGCGTGGCGTCGCTGGCGGTGGAAGGCATGCGCGTGGAAGTCACCGCGATGGCCGCCAAGGCCTGACCGCCCCCTGTAGGAGTGAGCCTGCTCGCGATAGCGGTAAATCAGCCATCATCAACGTTGACTGTGCCACCATCATCGCGAGCAGGCTCACTCCTACAGGAGACTCTCGTGTCGGATTGGAGCGAGGTCATCTGCCACTTGGCAGCACAGGCGTGCCGCTCGGGCGTTTCGCGGCTACAATGCGCGCCTTAACCGTGACAGCCTGACTAAAAAAACTATGTCCTTGCCCAAGCATCATCTGGAATTGCTCAGCCCCGCCCGTGACGTGGCGATTGCCCGCGAGGCGATCCTGCACGGCGCCGATGCCGTGTACATCGGTGGCCCGAGCTTCGGCGCGCGCCACAACGCCTGCAACGAGGTGAGCGAAATCGCCGAGCTGGTGGAATTTGCCCGCCGTTATCACGCGCGCATTTTCACCACCATCAACACCATCCTGCACGACAACGAACTGGAGCCGGCGCGTAAGCTGATCCACCAGTTGTACGACGCCGGTGTCGACGCGCTGATCGTCCAGGACCTGGGCGTGATGGAGCTGGACATTCCGCCGATCGAGCTGCATGCCAGTACCCAGACCGACATCCGCACCCTTGAGCGGGCGAAGTTCCTTGATCAGGCCGGTTTCTCGCAACTGGTACTCGCCCGCGAGCTGAACCTGAAAGAAATCCGCGCCATCGCCGACGAAACCGATGCGGCCATTGAATTCTTCATTCACGGCGCACTGTGCGTGGCGTTCTCCGGGCAGTGCAACATCTCCCACGCGCAGACCGGGCGCAGCGCCAACCGTGGCGACTGCTCGCAGGCCTGCCGTTTGCCGTACACCCTCAAAGACGAAAAGGGTGGGGTGATCGCCTACGAAAAACACCTGCTGTCGATGAAGGACAACAACCAGAGCGCCAACATTCGCGCGCTGGTCGAAGCCGGTGTGCGTTCGTTCAAGATCGAAGGTCGCTACAAGGACATGGGCTATGTGAAGAACATCACCGCCTATTACCGCCAGCGCCTTGACGACGTGCTCGAAGACCGCCCGGACCTGGCCCGCGCTTCCAGCGGCCGCACTGCGCACTTCTTCCTGCCGGACCCGGAAAAGACTTTCCACCGTGGCAGCACCGACTACTTTGTCACCGATCGCAAGATCGACATCGGCGCGTTCGACTCGCCGACCTTCACCGGCCTGCCAGTGGGCACCGTCGAGAAAGTCGGCAAGCGTGACATGCAGGTGGTGACGCAGGAACCGCTGTCCAACGGCGATGGCCTAAACGTGCTGGTCAAGCGTGAAGTCGTGGGTTTCCGCGCCAACATCGCCGAGCCAAAGGGCGAGTTCGAAGAAGACGGCGAGAAGCGCTATCGCTACCGCGTCGAGCCGAACGAAATGCCCGAAGGCCTGTACAAACTGCGGCCGAACCATCCGCTGAACCGCAACCTCGACCACAACTGGCAACAGGCGCTGCAGAAGACCTCTGCCGAGCGTCGTGTCGCATTGAGCTGGGTTGCACGCCTGCGTGAAGAACAGCTGGAAGTGACCGCGACCAGTGAAGAGGGGATCAGCGCCAGTGTGACCCTCAACGGCCCGTTCGGTGTGGCCAACAAGCCGGAGCAGGCGCTGGAGCAATTGCAGGATCTGCTCGGTCAGCTCGGTACCACGCAGTACCACGCCACCGACATCAAGCTCGACGCGCCGCAGGCGTTCTTCATCCCGAACTCGCAGCTCAAGGCCTTGCGCCGTGAAGTGATCGAAGCGCTGACCGCTGCTCGCGTCGCCGCACACCCGCGTGGCAGCCGCAAGGCCGAAACCACGCCGCCGCCGGTGTACCCGGAGTCGCACCTCTCGTTCCTGGCCAACGTCTATAACCAGAAGGCACGCGACTTCTACCACCGTCATGGCGTGAAGCTGATTGATGCGGCCTACGAGGCGCACGAAGAGGCCGGTGAAGTGCCGGTGATGATCACCAAGCACTGCCTGCGTTTCTCGTTCAACCTGTGCCCGAAACAGGCCAAGGGCGTGACCGGTGTGCGCACCAAGGTCGCGCCGATGCAGCTGATTCACGGCGACGAAGTGCTGACCCTGAAGTTCGACTGCAAGCCGTGCGAGATGCACATCATCGGCAAGATGAAAGGCCACATCCTCAACATGCCGCAACCGGGCAGCGTGGTCGGCCACATCAGCCCGGAAGACCTGCTGAAAACCATCCCGCGCGCGCCACACTGAGTGACGGGCGGGCGTGGCGCTACGGTGTCACGCCTGCGCGGGCTCTCGCTCCGCCAGCTCTTCGAGCAGGTCGGCTGACGGCACAAAGAACAGCCCCCCGGTGACTGCCGTGCTGAAGTCCAGCAAACGGTCGTAGTTGCCGACGGGTTTGCCGACAAACATGTTCTCCAGCATCTGCTCGATCGGTTCCGGCGAGCGCGCGTAACCGATGAAATAGGTGCCGAACTCGCCAGCCCCCGGGCGGCCGAACGGCATGTTGTCGCGCAGGATCTTCTGCTCCTGACCGTCCTTGGTGATGGTGGTCAGGGCGCTGTGGGAATTGCTCGGCTTGACCTCTTCACCGAGTTCGATGTCGGCCAGCTTGGTGCGGCCGATCACCTTCTCCTGAGCCTCGACGCTCAACGCATTCCACGCCTCCATCTTGTGCAGGTACTTCTGCACCAGCACATAACTGCCGGATCCGAACGCGGGGTCTTCGTTGCCGATCAGGGTGAAGTGGTCTGCCTTGCGGCCCACCGGGTTCTCGGTGCCATCGACGAAACCGATGATGCTGCGCATGTCGAAGTAGCGGAACCCCTGCACCTCATCCACCACGGTGATCGCGCCATTGAGCGCGCTGCACAACTGGGTTGCCAGTTCGAAACACAGATCCATCTGGTCGGCACGGATGTGCAGCAGGATGTCGCCCGGCGTCGCAACGGCGCGACGGCCCTCGACGCCGAACTCGCGGAACGGATGCAGCGAGGCCGGGCGTGGACTGCCGAACAGGGCGTCCCAGGCGCTGGCGCTGAAACCGCAGACACATGACAAGTTGCCGTTGGGCACACGTTTGCCGACCGAACGGGTGAGGGCGGCGATGTCGCCGCACCAGCCGCGCACCTGACTGGCGGCGTCGCTGCCGGGCAGCAGCGTGGCGACGATGAAGATCGCGCTGCTGGTGATCGGGTTGCAGATCGCTTGCGGCTCGGGGGTATCCATTGATGAGGTCATAGTCGGTTCCATATGCGCGGGGCCAAGTTCGGCGCTCAGTATGAAACCAAAAACGTTTCATCGGTATCTCAGAAGCGACCCAGTCGATAGGCATCCATCGTCGGCACGCCGGAATGGGTCGAGGGAGACGCCAACTGAGCAATCATCTCGGCAGTCACCGCCGCCTGCGTCAGCCCCAAATGCTGATGCCCGAACGCGAGCAGCACCTTGCCGTCGCAGACCTTGTCGATGACCGGCAGCGAGTCCGGCAGCGACGGACGAAAGCCCATCCACGGCGTCGCGTCTTCAGCGTTCAAATCACGGCGGAATAAGCCCTTGCTCAAACGGTGTAACTGCCAGGCGCGTTCCATAAACGGCGGGCGCTCCAGACCGGCGAACTCAACGGTGCCGGCCAGGCGCAAGCCGCCGGCCATCGGCGTCATGATGAACTTGCGCTCCAGCGACGTGACGGCGAACGGCAGTCGCTCGTGCTCGTGGGGCAACATCAGGTGATAGCCGCGCTCGGTGTCCAGCGGCACGCGTTTACCGGTCAGCGCAGTGGTGAGCTTCGCCGAATGCGCGCCACAGGCGATCAGCACCTGCCGCGCGGTGAAACGCCCCTGATCGGTGATCAGTGACACGCCATGCGCCTGCAACTGGCCGCCCTGAACCTCCTGCTGAATGAACTGCACGCCGGCCATTTTGGCCGCACTCACCAGTTCGCACACCACCTGATACGGGTCGAGAAAATGCCCGGTGCGCGGGTAGAACAACCCGCCCTGAATCTGTTCGCTGAGCTGCGGCGCGGTGTCCCGCACGGCGCTGGCCGACCAGAAGTCCACGGGCACCTGTTGCTGACGCATGCGAGTCTGCAAGGCGTCGATCGCTTGCCGCGACTCGGCGCGCTCGAACACCAGCAGCGAGCCGTCCTCCTTGAGCAGGTCGGGGCGGGCGATGCTGTGCAGCAGGCGCTTCCAGGCGTCGAGGCTGCTTTCGTTGAGCGCGCGCAAACCGGCCACGGTGCGCTGAAACGGAGCTGGGCGCAGGTTCAGCAGCAGGCGGCTGAACCACGGCACGGCGCACGGCAGGTACTTCCAGTCCAGGCGCAGCGGCCCCATCGGGTCCATCAGCATCGCTGGCAGACGCTTGAGGATCGACGCATCGGCAATCGGAAACACCTGCTCGGTGGCCAGATGCCCGGCGTTGCCGAACGAGGCGCCATGACCGGGCGGCTGCTTGTCGATGACCACCACCCGTTTACCCTGACGCGCGAGTTGCAGAGCGCAGGCGACGCCGATGATGCCGGCGCCGATCACCGCGATGTCGGCGTTGTCCGTTGTGAGGTTGTCGGGCATGTTCAGGCTTCCCTCTGGCCGTCGAGCAAGCGTCGTAGCTGCAGCGGATTTGCCTGTTTCAGCGGCGGCGGCAGCAGGCTGTCGGGGAAATCCTGATAACACACCGGCCGCAGGAAACGCAGGATCGCCGCCGTGCCGACCGAGGTGCTGCGCGAATCCGAGGTGGCCGGGAACGGCCCGCCATGCACCATCGCATCGCACACTTCGACCCCGGTCGGCCAGCCGTTGACCAGCAGGCGTCCGGCCTTGCGTTCCAGTGTCGGCAACAAGGCCCGGGCGTGATCCAGATCGGCGTCATCCAGGTGCAGGGTGGCGGTCAACTGGCCTTCGAGGTGTTCGCAGATCTGACGGATTTCATCGTCGTTGGTGCATCGCACGATCAGCGACGCCGAGCCGAATATTTCACCTTGCAGACGCACATCAGCGAGGAAGTCCTGCGCCTGAGTGACGAACAACTGCGCCTGACACTGGTTTGGACCTTCAGCCGCCAGACCGATGGCCACGTGTTGCGCCTGCGGATGTTCGGCCAACGCGGCGACTGCGCTTGAATAGGTGCGGAAGATCCCCGGCGTAAGCATGGTCTGCGCCGGGCTGCGCTGAACCCCTTCGGCGGCAGCGGCAATGAAACCGTCCAGCGTCGGCCCTTGGCGAGCGATGACCAGCCCGGGATTGGTGCAGAACTGCCCGGCGCCCTGAGTCAGCGAGGCGACAAAACCCTGCGCCAACGCCTCACCGCGTGCGGCAAGCGCTGCGGGAAACAGCAACACCGGATTGATCGAACTCATTTCCGCATACACCGGAATCGGTTCCGGCCGCGCTTGCGCCGCTCGGTTCAGGGCGAGGCCGCCACTGCGCGAGCCGGTGAAGCCCACAGCCTTGATGCGCCAATCGCTGACCAACGCAATGCCCACTTCATTGCCCGAACCGAACAGCAGAGAGAACACGCCCTCGGGCAAAGCGGATTTTTTCACCGCGCGAGCCAGCGCCTGGCCGACCAGTTCACTGGTGCCGGGATGCGCGCTGTGCGCCTTGACGATCACCGGGCAACCGGCGGCCAGTGCAGACGCGGTGTCGCCGCCCGCCACCGAGAACGCCAGCGGAAAGTTGCTGGCGCCGAACACCGCCACTGGCCCCAGCGCAATCTGCCGCTGGCGCAAATCAGAACGTGGCAGCGGCTGGCGCTGTGGTTGTGATTGATCGACGCGAACGTCCAGCCACTCGCCAGCACGCACGGTGCGGGCAAAGGTGCGCAGTTGCCCGCAAGTGCGTCCGCGTTCGCCCTGGATACGGGCGCGTGGCAGGCCGGTTTCGGCCACGGCACGGTCGATCAGCGCATCGCCAAGGGCTTCGATCTCATTGGCGATGCTTTCGAGAAATTCAGCGCGCGCCTCCAGGGAGGTCTCGCGATAACGATCAAACGCTTGCCACGCCAGTGCGCAGGCCTGTTCGACATGCTCAGCGCTGCCGCCGGCGTAAGCGGGTTCCAGCACGGTGTCAGTGGCGGGATTGATCGCGCGGATCGCTTCACGGCTGCCGGCGATGGCTTGGCCGCTAATCAACATGTGGCCTGTCAGAGTCATGACGCTTCCTTGATAAAAGAGGTGAAGCCCCGGCATCACACCGGGGCAGGGGTTGCGGTCAGGCGAGGTTCTGTTCGGCGGACCAGTTTTTGTACCACTGGCGGAACAGCGCGTACTGGGTCTCGGCGTAACGACGCTGGGCATCGCTCAAGGCGTCGGTTTCGTTGAAGTGCAGTGCGTATTCGCGGTCGCCGTTGAGCACCATCAGATGCTTGTAATACAGCACCAGGTCGCAGCCTTCGTCGAACGACGACAGCACCGCCAGCGCCGCTTCCAGTTCGCGCGCCAGACGTCGGGCCTTGGCATCGCCCTTGGCTGCTTGCTTGCTCAGTGCCACCAATTGCAGCACTTCGCGCGGCAGGGCATTGCCGATGCCGGTGATCGCGCCAGTGGCGTTGCAGTTGACGAAACCGTGCACCACTTGGGTATCGACACCGACCATCAGGGTCACGGCATCGTCCTGCGAGGTGATGTTTTCGGCGGCGTAGCGCAAGTCGGCGCCACCACCGAATTCCTTGAAGCCGATCAGGTTCGGGTGTTCACGGCGCAGTTCGAAGAACAGCTCGGCGCGGGTGGCGAAGCCGTAGTAGGGACTGTTGTAGATCACCGCCGGCAGGTTCGGCGCGGCGTTGAGGATCGCGGCGAAGTGGGCTTTTTGCGCGGTGGCCGAAGCACCACGGGACAAGACGCGCGGAATCACCATCAGGCCATGGGCGCCGACTTTCGCCGCATGCGCGGCATGGGACACCGCTTCACGGCTGTTGACCGCGCCAGTGCCGACGATGGTCGGTACCCCGGCGGCTACCAGACGCACCACGCCTTCCTGACGCTCGGCCTCGGTCAGCAGCGGCCAGTCGCCCATCGAACCGCAGTAAACCACCGCGCTCATGCCGATATCGATCAGCTCGCGACCCTTGGCCACCAGGGCGTCGAAGTCGGGTTTGCGCGCGGCGGTGCACGGGGTCATCAGCGCGGGAATGCAGCCAGTGAAGATGTTATCGCTCATTGTTGTAGCTCCTCGGGACATTCATTCGGATCGGTAGAAAAGCGGGGCACTCAGATGCCCCACGCGAAAGGGTCCTGCTCGTCGATCAGCAGGGTGGCGTCGGCGGTCATGTAGGCGCGGCCGGTAATGAACGGGCGCACGCGTTCGCCATGCCATTCGAAGCGCCCTTCGAACTGGCTGCCGGTGATGCTCGCTTGCGTCCAGACCTGGCCTTCGGCGAGTTTGCCGTCGGCGGCCAGGCAGGCCAGTTTGGCGCTGGTGCCGGTGCCGCAGGGCGAGCGGTCGTAGGCTTTTCCGGGGCACATGACGAAGTTGCGGCTGTCGGCGTGGGCGTCGTCGGCAAACAGTTCGACGTGGTCGATCAACGCGCCGTCCTCACCGTGGATGCCTTGGGCCTCCAGGGCCTTGAGCATCGCCCAGGTATACTCGGTGAGGGCTTCGACGTTGCTCATCTGCAGGTCCTGGCCGTGTTCGGAGACCAGGAAAAACCAGTTGCCGCCCCAGGCGACGTCGCCGAACACGCGACCGTAGCCGGGCACGTCCACGGGCACCTGTTTGCGGTAGCGCCAGGCCGGGACGTTGCCCAGGGTCACGGCGCCGTCCTCGTGAAGGGTGGCGCTGACCGGGCCGACCGGGGTGTCGATCTGGTGCACGCCCGGTTCGATCTGTCCCAGGTAATGCAGCGAGTTGACCAGGCCGATGGTGCCGTGGCCGCACATGCCGAGGTAGCCGGCGTTGTTGAAGAAAATCACCCCGCAGGTGGCATCCGGCGACACCGGCGCGCAGTACAGCGCACCGACCAGCACGTCGTTGCCACGTGGTTCGAGCAGGCAGGCGCGGCGCCATTGATCGTGGCCTTCGCGCAAGGCATCGCGCTTCTCGGCCATGCTGTTGCCGGGCAGCTCGGGGAAGCCCTTCATCACCAGGCGCGTGGGTTCGCCGCCGGTATGGGAATCGATGATGTGCAGTCGTTTCATGGTTCGTCCCTTGAGTGAAGGTCAGGCGTGAGCAGGGCGCTGGCCCGTTGCCGAATGGGTGGAGGATTCAGCGGCTTCGCTTTCGTCGTCCTCGGTTTCCAGACGAATCAGGCGTGCCGGTACGCCGGTGGCGGCGCCCCAGTAGTAGATGCCCAGCGCGCAGACCGCGACGATCACCGTGTCGAACGGATGACTGAGCACGCCGATGCCGCCGAAACTGCCGAGCTTGGAGAGGACGATGGTCACGGCGTAGAAGCCGATCAGCCACGCCGACGAGCGCACTTGCTGGCCGAGATTCAGGTGCGCGGTCGGCACCATGCGCCCGCACAGCAGGTAGATGACAAACATCAGGACTTGCAGGCCGAGCAACCACGACACGGTGCCCCAGCCCGACCAGTAGACAATCAGCGCGGCGATGATGAACGACAGCGGCCCAAGCACGCTCATGCCCTTGACCCGGAACGGACGCGGCATGTCCGGCGCGTTACGGCGCAGTGCGGCCACCGTCACCGGCGCCACCGCATAGCTCAATACCAGCGCGGCAGAGACAACGTTGATCAGCGCTTCCCACGACGGGAATGGCAGGGTCCAGAACACCGACAGGCCAAAGGTCAGCCACAGCGCCGGGCGCGGGATGCCGGATTTTTCGTCGATGCGGGTGAAAATCTTGAAGAACGTCCCGGTCTGCGCCCAGCCGTAGATCACCCGTGGCGTGGCGTTCATGTAGATATTGCCGCAGCCGCTGGGCGAGATCACCGCATCGGCCACCACCAGATACGCCAGCCAGCCGACACCCAGTGCCAGAGCGATGTCGCGGTACGGCAGGGCCAGTTCCTTGGCGACGCCGGCCCAGCCATTGGCGAGCATTTCGGTCGGGATGCCGCCGAGGAACGCGGTTTGCAGCAGCACGTAGATAGCGGTGGACAGCAGCACCGACAGTATCAGCGCGATCGGGATCGTGCGTTGCGGGTTCTTCACTTCACTGGCCACGGAAATGATCGGCGTCAGGCCCAGATAAGCAAAGATCACCCCACCCGCCGAGACCGCCATTTCAATGCCGGACAGACCGAACGGCGCAAAGCCGTGCACTTCGAAATTGGCCGGTTTGAAGAAGGTGAACAGCACGCCAATCACCAGCAGCGGCACGATGAACTTGAACACGCTGACCAGATTGTTGGCCATGGCGAAGGTCTTCACGCTGCGGTAATTGAGCAGGAAAAACAGGCACAACAACCCGAACTGCACGAACCACCCGAGCACGGTCGGGTCGCTGGAACCGGCCTTGGTCAATTCGGGAAACCACGCCGCCGCATATTGCCGCGAGGCGACTACTTCGATCGCCACCAGGCTGGAAAACGCGATCAGCGTGATGAAGCCCATCAGGTAGCCAAGCAGCGGGCCGTGGGAGTAAACCGGGTAACGCACCACACCGCCGGCACGGGGCAACGCAGCGCCCAATTCGCAGTAGACGATGCCCAGCAGCAACACGGCGAAACCACCGAGCAGCCAGGAAAAGATCCCCGCCGGGCCGGCGATGGCCGACACGTGACTGGCGGCGAACAACCAGCCCGAACCGAAGATCGCCCCCAGTCCGATGAACGTAAGGTCTATCAGTGAAAGTTGTTTCTTGAACTTGCCTTGGCCTGTCATAGCGTCGCCTTCTTGTTGGTTGTTGGAGGGGCGTGCAGTGGCGCTACAGTGAACTGATCAGGCGATGGGCGATTGATGTTTTTTGCCGGTGACGATGACGAAATCAGCACAGTGGCCAACGGCAAAGGCCCGGCTCGACAGGCTGTCAGCCATGGGGCAATCTGCGTGCAAGTGATAAAACCGAGTGGGGAGTGAGAGGTATGCCGCAGAACGCGTTTGCGATCCTGAGCCAGCACAACGAAGCGAGCCGACCGCAATGCCTCGACGATCTGCTCGCCGGTATGGCGCTGCTGTTGCCGATGCTCGACGTGATTCCCAACGCGGCGATCTTCATCAAGGATCTGCAGGCGCGCTACGTCATGGCCAACCAGACGCTGGTGCAGCGCTGCGGTTTGAAAGACCTGCGACCGTTACTGGGCAAGACCAGCGCCGAGGTGTTTCCCGCGCAATTGGGCCCGGGCTACACCGAGCAGGATCGGCGCGTGCTGGAAGAGGGGTTTGTGCTGGAGGATCAGCTGGAACTGCATCTGTACGGCAGCCGCGAACCGGGCTGGTGCCTGACCCACAAGCGTCCGCTGTACGACCGCGATAACCGGATCATCGGCCTGGCGGGAATTTCCGTCGACTTGCAGACCGCCAGCGAAACCCATCCGGCGTATCAGCGTCTGGCGGCAGTGGACGAGTACATTCGGGCGAACTTCAATCAGCGCGTCAGCCTGAGCGAACTGACGCGCATCGCCGGGATTTCCGTGGCGCAACTGGAGCGTTACTGCAAGCGCGTGTTCCACCTGACGCCGCGGCAGATGATCCAGAAAGTGCGTCTTGAGCACGCGCATCGGCTGTTGCACGGCGACTTGCCGATCACCGAAGTGGCGCTGCAGTGCGGTTATACCGACCACAGCGCGTTCACCCGGCAGTTCAAGGCTTCCACCGGATTCACCCCGCGCCAGTACCGGTTGGCGACGGCGCAGTGAGGCTTGCCCGTCAGGCCTTGACCCAGCGCTGCCGGCTCCACGCACTCAGCGAATCCACGCCCAGCACCAGAATCAGCATCGCCAGAATCACCGTACTCGCCTGCGCTTCCTGAAACAGGCTGAGGCTGACATACAGCATCTGCCCCAAACCACCGGCACCGACGAAGCCCAACACGCTGGCCATGCGAATGTTGTTTTCCCAGCGATACAGGCAATACGCGAGCAACTGCGGGGCGAGGTTGGGCAGGGTGCCGTAGCAGAACGCGAGCACCGGGTTGCCGCCCTGCAAGCGGATCGCTTCGGCAGGTTCTGGCGGGGTATTTTCCAGCGCTTCGGCGAACAACCGGCCAAGCACCCCGGTGGTGTGCAGGGCCAGCGCCAGGGTGCCGGCATTCGGGCCGAGGCCGGCGGCGAGCACCATCAACGCCGCCCACACCAATTCCGGAATCGCTCGCAGGCCGTTGAGCACCAGCCGCGAAGTGCTTTGCAGCGGCCAGCCAAAACGTCCGGCGGCAGGCAGCGCGAGGAGGATGCCGAACACCGCGGCGAGCAGGGTGCCGAGGGCCGACATGGCCAGGGTTTCCAGCGCGCCCTTGAGGATCGCCTGCAAATGCGTGGCGCTCAGGTCCGGGCTGAGAAAGCGCTGCGCGTAGGCACCCATCTGCTTGAGGCTGGTGGCGCTGCCGAGTTCACCGAGATCGAGTTCGAGGTAACCGAACGAGGCGATAACCGCGACGCCAATGCCGACGATCAGCAACAGATTGATCAGGCGATTCATGTCAGCCTCCAGCGCAGCAGGCGGCTGAGTTGGTCGGCGCCGAGCACCAGAATCAGGAAGGTCAGCAACATGCTCGCCACTTCACCGCTCGCAAACATGCGCAGCGACAGGTCGATCTGTTGGCCGAGGCCACCGGCGCCGACAAACCCCATCACCACCGACGCCCGAATCGCGCACTCCCAGCGATACACCGTGTACGACAGCAGCTCCGCCGCGACATTCGGCAGAATCCCGTAGGCGAACGCCGCGAGCCGTCCGCTGCCGGCCTGCATCAGGGCATGCGCCGGACGCTGGTCGGTGGACTCGAAAATCTCCGCGTAGACCTTGCCGAGCATGCCGCTGTAGGTGATGGCGATCGCCAGCACACCGGCCGCCGGGCCGAGGCCCACGGCACGCACGAACAGCAGCGCCCAGACGATTTCCGGCACGCTGCGCAAGAAGATCAGCAGCCCGCGCACCGGCCAGCGCAGCAAGCGTCCGAGCCTACTGGGAATGCCGCCGCGGGACGCCGCCGACAACGACAGCGCGCGGCTGGCAATCAGGCTCGCCGGTACCGCCAGCAGCAGCGCCAGAGCCATACCGGCGGTGGCGATGGCCAGGGTTTGCAGGGTCGCCTTGAGCAGCAACTGGAGAAAGTCGTGGTCATGCGCCGGTGGCCAGAACCCGGAGATGAAACGGCCCATTTCGGTCTGGCTGTCGCTGTGCAGCAGCACGCCAAGGTCCAGTTCGCTGAGCTGGATGCCCGGCCACAGCAGGGCAATCGCCAGCAGGGTCAGCAGTAATCGCGGCGCGGCAGCAGGGTCGCGTGAATCGGCCCTCAGCATCGCGGGATCTGCACAATCAGCGGCGCACTGGGCGTCGTCGGGCTTTGCAATTGCTCGTTGGCGTACAGCGTGTCGAGCATCTCGCGGCTGACCTGTTCGGCCGGGCTGTCAAACAGGATCTGGCCGTCGCGCAAACCGATGATGCGCGGAAAGTGCGCCAGCGCCAGTTCCACCGCGTGCAGGCTCGCTACCAGCGTGACGTTATGTGCCCGGGCATGCTGCGAGAGGATCGACAGGGTGTGCCCGGCGAGTACCGGGTCCATCGCCGACACCGGTTCGTCCGCCAGCAGAACCTCCGGCGCCTGATACAGCACCCGGGCAATGCCCACGCGCTGCAATTGGCCGCCGGACAATTGCTGGCAGTAAGCGAAGAGTTTGTCGCCCAGATCCAGGCGGGCGAGGGCCGCACGGGCGCCGGGAATATCCGTGGGATGCAGCAGATTCAGCAGGCTCTTGCCCAAACTCCATTGGCCGAGTTTACCGGCCAGCACCGCCGTTACCACGCGCTGGCGCGGCGGCAGCGGTGGGGCTTGATGCACCAGGCCGATGCGCGCACGCAGGCGTTGCCGTTGACGAGTGGAGAGGTGCCAGGGACGTTCGCCCAGCACCTCGATTTCGCCGCTGCTGGGGCGCAACGCGGTGGCCAGCAGATTCAACAGACTCGACTTGCCGGCCCCGGAAGGACCGATGATCGCCACCTGTTCGCCCGCGCCAATCTGCAGGTCGACGCCGCGTAGCGCATCGACCCCGTTGACGTGGTGCAGTTTGGCTTGTTTGAGGCTCAGGGTCATTTCAACAGATCGGCAGCGCGAGCAGCTTCCTCGATACCCTTGTAGTTTTCGGGCTTGGTGTCGATGAAGCGGCTGGCAGCCTGCAGATCAAGAATCTTCTTTTGCTCGGGGTTGGCCGGGTCGAGGTCAAGGAAAGCTTTCTTGATCTTCGCCGCCAGCGCCGGGTCGAGGGTGCCACGCACGGTCCAGTTGTAATCGAAGTAGGCCGGAGTGGTGGCGAACACGTGGACTTTGTTGGTATCGACCTTGCCGGCGTCCACCAGTTTCTGCCAGACGCTGGCGTTCAGCACTCCGGCATCGACCTTGCCGGCCTGGACCCAGGCGACGGTGGCGTCGTGGGCGCCGGAGTAGGCAACGCGGCTGAAATAGGCTTCAGGCTTGATGTTGTCGTTCTTCAGCATGAAGTAACGCGGCATCAGGCTGCCGGACGTCGACGATACCGAGCCGAAGGCAAAGGTCTTGCCTTTGAGGTCGGCCAGACTCTTCACGTTCGGGTCGGCGGTGATGAACTTGCTGGTGAACTGCGCATCCTGCTCGCGCTGCACCAGCGGGATCACCGGGGTGGTGGCGTCGGTCTTCAGGCGTGCCTGAACAAAGGTGAAACCACCCAGCCAGGCCATGTCGAGGCGGTCGGTCGCCAGCGCTTCAACCACCGCCGGATAGTCGGCCACGGGAACGAACTGCACCTTCATGCCCAACTGCTGCTCCAGGTACGCACCGAGCGGCTCGAACTTGCGCAGCAATTCGGTCGGGGCTTCATCGGGAATCGCGCTGACCCGCAACACATCGGCGGCATGCGCCACCAGAGCAGAAAAAGACAGGGCCAGACCAGCAGTCAGTGCCAGGGTTCGTTTGAGCATGGAAATCTCCGTTTCATGAGCGTCGCATTCTAAGCGCCACCGGGCGCGGTGTCGCGCGCGGGCGCTCAATCAGGTTAGACGAAACGGCGAGGTTATACGCAGGCGCGCTGTCAAAGGCCAGCAGTGGTGTCCGACGATGTTTTACCCCGGATTACGATCATGGGGTTTCCGGGAGTTTGGCAATCACCTTGATCTCGAACTGAAACCCGGCCAGCCAGGTCACGCCCACCGCAGTGATCGTCGGATACGGTGCGCTGCCCCAGAACTCCGGCACCACTTCCCAGATGGTTTCGAAGGTCGATTGCGGATCAATCATGAACACCGTGACGTCCACCGCATCGGAGAAGCTGCAACCGGCGGCATCGAGGATCGCATTGAGGTTGTTGAAGGCCAGGCGCACCTGGTCCTGCAGATCCGGTTCGGGCGAACCATCTTCACGGCTGCCGACTTGCCCCGAGACGAACAGAAAGCCGTTGGAACGAATCGCTGGCGAATAACGATGGCGCTCGTAAAGCGCATGGCGGGCTGGCGGGAAAACGACGTCGCGCTGGGTCATGGGTGTCTCCATCATTGTTGGGTGGTTGCTGATGGAGTGACTGTAGGGGCTTGCGCAGTGGCGATAAACGCGCAAGCTTGGCGTTCACTGTTTGCAGATTCCAAACAATCCGAGGGCGCAAAGTGGACCGTTTCGATGCAATGCAGGCGTTCGCCCGGGTGGTTGAGGCGGGCAGTTTCACCAAGGCTGCCGAGACCTTGCACATGAGCAAGACCACTGTCACTCAGCTCGTCCAGCAACTGGAAGCCCGGCTGCGGGTCAGGTTGCTCAACCGCACCACGCGCAAGGTCAACGTCACTGCCGATGGCGCAATCTATTACGAGCGAGTGATCAAGCTGTTGGCCGATATGGACGACGCCGAAACCAGTCTGTCCGGCGCGTCGGCATTGCCCAGAGGACGCTTGCGCGTAGATGTGCCGAGCCCGCTGGCGAGGCTGATTCTGATGCCGGCATTGCCTGAGTTTCATGCGCGTTATCCGGACATTCAGATCGACATGGGTGTCAGCGACCGCATCGTCGACATCATCGATGAGAACGTCGATTGCGTGGTGCGCGGCGGCGAATTGCTTGATCAGTCACTGATGGCGCGGCGGGTGGCCGATCTTCAACTCGGGGTCTTCGCCGCGCCGAGTTACCTGGCCCGCGCCGGCACGCCGCAGCATCCACGCGAGCTGGAAGACTCGCATCATCGGGTGGTCGGTTTTCTCTGGGCGCGCACCGGCAAACCGGTGCCTTACGCCTTGCACAATGGCAGCGAGCACCTGCAGATCAAGGGCCGCCACGTGCTCGCCGTCGATGACGGCAACGCCTACCTTGCGGCAGGTCTGGCCGGCATGGGCGTGCTGTGGTTACCCAGGTACATGTCGCACGCGCATCAGGCCCGGGGCGAGTTGGTGCCGCTGTTCGAGGACTGGCAACTTGAGCCGATGCCGCTCTACGTGGCGTACCCGCCGAACCGGCATGTGAGCCTGAAACTGCGGGTGTTCATTGACTGGATCGTGGAGCTGATGGCGCAACATGCGCCGCTCGTTGCTCGCCGGGTTGAGTGATCGATCGCAAGCATGATTGACTCTTTGGCCCATCGAGCCAACTATCGGCGCATAACAACATGACCGATGGGCCAGACCTTGATCGAACGACGTCAATTCAGCGGAGGCATGAAGGGTAAAAACCTCCGCTATCTGAATGAGCAATCCACCGAGACCCGCATCACCCGCACCGGTTTCCTGTTGCTGGAGCACTTTTCACTGCCGGCCTTCACTCAGGCGCTGGACACGATCATCACCGCCAACCTGTTGCGCGCCGGACTGTTCAGCTCGCGCACGTTCGGACTGGGCGAGGGTGAGGTGATCAGCGATCTGGGGCTGGTGATTCGCCCGGATGCGCGGATTGACGCCGCCAGCCTTGCGGATCTGGACTTGCTGGTGGTGTGCGGCGGCTACCGCACTGAGCTGAAGGCCAGCGAGGAGTTGAACAGCCTGCTGCGCTCGGCGGCGGAGCGCGGGGTCAGTCTGGCCGGTTTGTGGAACGGTGCGTGGTTTCTCGGCCGCGCCGGACTGCTCGATGGCTATCGTTGCGCGATCCACCCGGAGCATCGCCCCGCGCTGACCGAAATTGCCAAAGCCACCCAGGTCAGCAGCGAACCTTATGTGATCGATCGCGACCGGCTCACCGCGTCGAGCCCGTCCGGGGCTTTCCATATGGCGCTGGACTGGATCAAGAGCCTGCACGGCAAGGCGCTGGTCGAAGGCATCGAGGACATTCTGGCGTTCGAGGAGTCGCGGTATCGGCGGATCAAACCGGATGAAAACCTCTGCGTCAGTGCACCGTTGCGCGAGGTGGTCAAACTGATGGATGCCAACCTCGAAGAGCCGCTGGAGCTGGAGCAACTGGCGGTGTACGCCGGGCGCTCGCGGCGACAGCTGGAGCGTTTGTTCAAGGAGCAACTGGGCACCACGCCGCAGCGCTATTACCTGGAACTGCGCATCACCGAAGCCCGGCGCCTGTTGCAGCACACCGAGCTGTCGCAGATGGAAGTGCTGGTGGCCTGCGGCTTCGTTTCGCCGAGCCATTTCAGCAAGTGCTACAGCGCGTTTTTCGGTTATCGACCGTCCAGGGAAAAACGCCTGGTCAAATAGACCGAGGCGTTTTCTGCCTTCGACCTCAGAGGTGATCGGCGTCGATCACTGCCTGAGCAAACGCCTGTGGATCTTCCTGCGGCAGGTTGTGGCCGATGCCGCCGTTGATCAGGCGGAACTGGTACTTGCCGGTGAAACGCTTGGCGTAATCCTCGGGTGCCGGGTGCGGCGCGCCGTTGGCGTCACCTTCGAGGGTGATGGTCGGCACGCTGATCGACGGGGCGCTGGCGAGTTTCTGCTCCAGCGCCGCGTATTGCGGTTCGCCCTGCACCAGGCCCAGACGCCAGCGGTAGTTGAACACGGTGATCTCGACGTGATCGGGGTTTTCCAGCGCTTTGGCGCTGCGGTCGAACGTGGCGTCATCGAAGGCCCATTTCGGTGAGGCGAGCTGCCAGATCAGCTTGGCGAAGTCGTGGGTGTTTTTACGGTAACCGTCCCGGCCACGGTCGGTGGCGAAGTAGAACTGATACCACCACTGCAATTCGGCCTTGGGCGGCAACGGATTTTGCCCGGCAGCCTGATTGCCGATCAGGTAGCCGCTGACTGACACCAATGCCTTGACTCGCTCCGGCCACAGCGCCGAGACGATATCTGCCGAGCGCGCGCCCCAGTCGTAACCACCGAGCACCGCTTGCTTGATGTTCAGGGCATCCATGAAGTCGATCACGTCGCTGGCCAGCGCCGCAGGCTGGCCGTTGCGCAGTGTCTGATCGGAGAGGAAATGCGTGTCGCCATAACCCCGCGCATACGGCATCAGCACCCGATACCCCTTGGCGGCGAGCACCGGCGCGACCTCGTCATAGCTATGAATGTCGTACGGCCAGCCGTGCAGCAGAATCACCACCGGCCCCTGCGCCGGGCCGGTTTCGGCGTAGGCCACATCCAGCAGCCCGGCCTTCACATGCTTGAGCGGGCCGAACGGCGAGGGCGCGGAATAGCTGACGTTGTGGTCGCCGGTTGCCGGCTGCGCGGCGGCGGCCGTTGGCATTTGCGTCGCCGCCAGCGCGCCGAACAGCGTCACGGCGAGGATGTTCATACGGTTGAATGCTGCGTTTTTCATGCTGAAGTCTCCTTGGCAATCCTGTCGGGGGCAGGTGCGGGCTGAGCCCGGCAAACCTTGCAGGCATTTGAACGCCGGGACGTATCTGGTCCATGTCGAAAAAGCGCGATGATTCAAGTTCATGTATCGCCGGGGTGTCTGTACACACTGTGGTACACAGCCGGTGTGCTTTGTATGGCCGTGTATCCAGCTCTGCACGTGATACACGGCGAGACCAAACGCGGGTTTTTCGACACATGGCCGCTACACCCGGCAGTCACAGTGCAGGCCTTCACACCATGACTGTCGAGAGGGCAATTGCATGCAACGCACACTGATTCTGGCCACTGTGGCCGCACTGGTTTCATTCACCGGCCTGGCGCAGGCGGCAGACGCTCAAGCCATGAGCTGGCAGCAGGGCTTGAGCCGTACCGACCTGATTCGTCAGGACCTGGGCGATGCGGATCGCGAGGTGATACAGGCACGTATCGATTTCGAACCGGGTGTCACCGCGCCGCGGCATGCGCATCCGGGTGTCGAAGTGGCGCACGTGCTCAGCGGCACGCTGGAGTATCAACTGGAGGGGCGGCCGGCGGTCACGCTAAAGGCCGGGGACTCGCTGTTCATCCCGGCAGGCGTGGCCCATGTGGCGAAGAACGTCGGCCAGGACCAAGGCGTGGAACTGGCGACCTATGTGGTGAAAAAGGGCCAGCCGCTGCTGCAGCTGAAACCGTGATCGGGCTTATCTGGCGCGCAGCAACTTGCGGTAATCCACCGGCGAAATCCCGCGGGCCTGACGGAAGGAATGGCTGAAAGAACTGGCCTGCGAGTAACCCAGCATCAGGGCGATGTTCATGATGCTGGTCTCGGTGCGGCGCAGGTAATGGTCGGCCAGTTCCATGCGCATGGTTTCCAGCACCTGATTGAAGTTTTCCCCTTCGGCGGCCAATTTGCGCTGTAAGGTGCGCGGCGAAATCGCCAACTGCCGGGCCAGACTTTTCAGGCTGAAATCACCGGTCGGCAACTGTTCGGTGAGCAGTGCGCGCAAGCGGTCAGTCACGGAAAATGCCGGGTACGTCAGACACAGCTGCCAGTCGGCTTCCAGCAGCATGTTGCGATGCATGCGCGGGTCGGCGCCCTGGATTCGTGTAGAGAGTGTCGACTCGGCAAACACCAGCGCATTGCAACCGGCCTCGAACTGCACCGGACAGCCAAAGAAGTGTTCATACAGCGCCGGCTCACCCAGCGCCGGATGCATCATCCGCACTTCCAGCATTGGCTGATTGCTCGCGATCAACCAGCGGCCGAAGGCTGCCCAGCCAACCATCAGCGCTTCCTGATGCAGGGCGCAGTAAGGCTCCAGCTCACTGATGCGTTGATCTTCGAGCGTCACGCGGCCGTCGCCGATGACGATCCGGGTCTGGCTGGACGGACTGTCGTAAACGATCTTGCCGAATCGCAGAATCATGTTCAGCGACTCGCCGAGTGTCGCGCTGGTCATCAGCACATAACCCAGCACACCATAGGTGCCCGGGCGCACGGCGGCGCCGACCAACAGGCCGAAATGCGGCAGGTTGCTGCTGAGCGCCGCCAGTTCCAGCAAGGCACGCAGTTGGCGCATGGGAATGCGCACGATCGAGTCGGACAACTGCTCGCGTGAGAGTCCGGTCTGCTGCAACAGCCAATCGCCATCGCAGCCGTATTGTTCGGCGACATCAAGGACGTGGTTCACGAAGGCAGCGCTGGAAGTGGCGGGTCGCATGGGGGGAGGGGAAGTCCGGTAATCCGGTGATCTTGCTTTTCCGAAAGGTGAAGAAAGCGACGTCGCCAAGGCGCGCGGCGTCAATAGACCCTACATGCGCCCGATCACCGGAATACCGGTGCCAGTGACGGCCGACGCTTGTTCCGAGATCAGAAACAGAATGACCGCCGCCAGTTGAGCGGGCGTCACCCAGCGCTGGTGCTCGGCGTCGGGCATGGCTTCACGGTTTTGCGGGGTGTCGAGCACGCTCGGTAGCACGGCATTGACCGTGATGCTCATGTCCTTGAGTTCTTCGGCGAGGCTTTCGGTCAGGCGCAAAACGCTGGATTTCGACGCGGCGTAAGCGCCCATGCCCAGCCCGGCCTTCGCCGCCATGCTCGATCCGATATTGACGATGCGTCCCGCCGAGGATTGCAGCAGCAATGGCAGCAAGGCTTTGCTGGCGTTCAATGCGGTTCGAAGGTTCAGCGAGTAGAGCCGATCCCAGGCCTCTATCGCACTGCCCAGCAACGGCTCCCACGCATAGCCGCCGGCGCCGTTGACCAGGGCGTCGAGGCGTCCGAAATAGCGGTTAATCTGGTGGGCGACTGCCTGGCAATCGGCAAGGGAGGTCAGATCGATGCCGGACAGGACCAGTCGATTGTGGGAACTGGGCATCGCCATCGTCGCCTGATCGATCAGCACCAGATCCGCGCCCTGGGCTGCGGCCATGTCCGCCAGGGTCTCGCCGAGATTCCCCAGGGCGCCGGTAATCGCCACAACGCGCCGTGAGAGTGACTGAGTCATCAAGAGTCCTTTCCTTTTTAAGGGCGCATACTCTAATGATATCGGTGGCCCGTGGCATGCTTTTGGATGTCAACTTGTTGTGCAAAAGTGCCAAAATTTTATGCTTGGCTACACATCACGAAAGGGTCGTGAAACAGGCGTCAGAAAGTTGGCTTCTGACGGTGGGCGCCAAGCGGATTCTGAAAGCCTGGCGATGGTTTGGTCTGGCATTCTTGTCGCTGTTTCGCCAAGCGCAAGTCCTTCCTGAAGTCTTTAGCACGCTTTTTTTCCGGACGACGCCGTGCAATTCAGAAGTACGTTTTTTGCGTCACATAATCTGTTGCTGCAGCGAGTCAGCGCTGCTTGTATCCTTGCGCGCGACAAGGACACGCGGCCGCAGTCATCGAGTCGGTCGACCCGCCGCAGGAACGGAAACCGGACTTTCCCAAAGGTAGTAATGTGAAGCGTGATACCCGCCTGGTTGTGCTTTTGTTGTTGGTGATTGGTTGTTCCCTCGCCTCACTGACGGTGTGGAAAGTACTGGCCTCTCGAGAGCGCGCGCTGGAGGAAGTCAACATTCATGGCTTGAACCTGACCCAGGCGCTGGCGACTTATTCCGAAGGGATCGTTCGCCAGAGTTCGTTGCTGCTGCTCGGGATCGTCGAACGTCTGGAAACCGAAGGCAGTGGCCCCGCGCAGATCCAGCGTCTGAGCGCACTAGTCAATCGTCAGGAACCGCTGATGCCGCAGCTCAGCGGCATCACCATCTACGACAACCAGGGCCGTTGGCTGATGTCTTCCAACCGACCGATCCCGGCCGGGGCCAACAGCAGTGATCGTGTTTATTTCATCCATCATCGTGACGACCCGAGCCGCGAGACCTTTATCGGTCCGCCGATCCAGAGTCGCTCCAATCAGGAGTGGGTGATCACCGTCAGCCGCCGTTTCAATGATGCGCACGGCGAGTTTGCCGGGGTGGTGGCGGTGACCCTGGGTATCGAAAACTTCCTGCGCCTGTTCGGCAAGATCGACGTCGGGCAGGACGGGGCCATCGGCTTGTCCTACACCGACGGTACGTTGCTGGTGCGCTATCCCTTCCGCGAGCAGGACATGGGCCGCAATTTTTCCAAGTCGCCCATCTATGCGAAGTATCTGGTCGATCGATCCGTCGGTACCGCGTCGTTTACCTCCAGCCTCGATGGCGTCGAGCGGCTCTACGCTTTCCGCAAGAGTGACCGGCTGCCGCTGATCACCACCGTCGCCCTCGGCAAGCGTGAAGCCCTTGCTGCGTGGCGCATGGAAGCCTGGCTGTCGGCAGTGGTGGTCACGGGGCTGCTGGGGCTTACCGGGCTCATCGGCTGGTTTCTGATTCTCGATATCCGCAGGCGTACCAGGGCCGAAGACCAATTGCGCGGGACGCAGCAGCAGTTGCTTTCCTCCAATCGGCAGTTGGAGTTGCTGGCGATGAAGGACGCCCTGACCGGTCTGGCCAACCGGCGCTGCTTCGATGAGAGCCTCGCCATGGAAGCCCGGCGCGCGCAACGTGACGGCACGACCTTGGCGTTGCTGATGATCGATATCGATTACTTCAAGCTGTTCAACGATTCATTTGGGCATGTCGCCGGCGATGCCTGCCTGCAGAAGGTCGGCACAATCCTCGAAGGTTGTGTACGGCGCCCGTCGGATCTGGTGGCGCGTTACGGCGGCGAAGAAATGAGCGTGATCATGCCGGCCACCAACAGCGACGGTGCTGCAGTGGTCGCGCAGTTGATCCTCGAACGCTTAGAGCAAGCGAACATCGCACACCCGTCCAGCCCATTCGGCCGGCTGAGTGTGAGTATCGGCATCGCTACGGCCTCGGGGGCGCAACTGCAATCCTTGCAAGGGTTGATCGAGGTCGCCGATCAGGCGCTGTATAACGCCAAGACGCTGGGGCGTAACCGGTTTGTGAAGTGATTGGTGGGCATTAATCCGATAGATCGCCGTCGGGCTGACTTTCACGCCGGGCGGCGAACCCGCTGGGTGTCTCTTGATGGCGCACACCCGAACTGGCGACTGTATTCCCGGCTGAATTGCGACGGGCTTTCGTAGCCCACTCGATAGCAGGCACTCGCCACATCCAGCCCTTCGCCGAGCAATAAGCGGCGGGCTTCCTGCAGGCGAAGCTGTTTCTGGTATTGCAGTGGACTCATGGCCGTCACGGCCTTGAATTGATGATGCAATGTGGAGCTGCCGAGACTGGCGACCCGCGCGAGTTCTTCGATGCGCAAGGGTTGGGTGTAGTGGTTGTTCAGCCAATCGATTGCCCGCGTTACCCGGCGTGTTTGCGAGTCACCGAGGGCAAGCTCATACAGACGACGACCGTGCACACCTCGCAGGAGCCGGTAATACAGCTCGCGAAGGGCGAGGGGCGCGAGCATGCCGATGTCTTTCGGTGTTTCCAGCAGCCGGACCAGCCGAAGCATGGTTTCCAGCAGAGGCACATCGACCTTTTCAATGAACAGGCCAAGCTCCGGCTCGTCCGGGACGCCCGTCGGGGGCGCATCGGCGATGACCTGCGCGATTTCCGTGGCTTCGAAATCAATGCGGATACACAGGTAGGGCGCTTCCGGGCTGGCCATCAGCACGCGCCCGGACACGGGAAGTGTCACTGAGACCACCAGGTAACTGAGCGGGTCGTACAGGTAATGATCGTCACCCAGGCCGACTTCTTTTTGTCCTTGCACGATCAAGCAAAGTGCCGGCTTGTGCACGGTGTGGATCAGCTCCGAAGGCGCGTCAAAACGGATTACATGCAAGGGCGCTATGGCTGTCTCATAGACCCCGGATGCGCTAAACCGTTGCGTCAGCAAGCGAACCAGTTCGTCACGGTAGATGGCCGTGTTTTGCAGGATGAAAGCATCGCACTGTTGCATTTCAGGCTCTCACAAGTGTCCATGAGCGTCTGCCCGGAACTGTCCAGGCAGACGATATTCACCCGACATCATTAAAGTGCTCATTGCCGATAGAGGATCATGCCGGCGTGATACAGCACGTCGTCATGAAAATGCCCGTCAGCGGTGAAGCCGGTGTCGTCCCAGTACTGGATATAGTCACCGGTTATTTCGTAGCGACCTTCATAAGCACTGTTATTTTTACCACGCGCCTCGTCATAACGCCCAGTGGTCAGAAGCTCGTGACGGATGAATCCATCGGCGGTGACCCACATCCCGGCGTAACGATGGTCAGGCGTGATTTGTCTGGCATTTTTCATCAGCTTTTCTCCTCAGTCCTCATTCAATCCGAGCGGCCTGCCGTGGCCTGTGTCTGCATCCGTTGCGTGCTTTCAGATTACGTAGCCGAGCGCAGAGGTGTCAGAACAAAACTGCCGCAGATTTGCCTGATCCTCTCGGGCTTGCGGGCGGATCTTTCCTGTAATGGCTCAACCGGCCGTGACGGTCATGCCGCCGTCGGCCATAACCACCGAACCGACCATGAAGCTGGCACGATCCGAGGCGATGAACGCGACCACTTCGGCGATTTCTTCCGGTTGTGCCGCACGGCCGATCGGCGCGGCCTCGCCGTGTTGGGCGAGAAATGCCGGGCCATCGTCGACTACATTGTTGAGGATGTTGGTCACCACATCTCCGACGCCTACGGCATTGACGCGGATGCCGTGGCCAATGACTTCAAGCGCCAGGGTGCGCGTCAGTTGCGCGAGCGCGCCTTTGGAAGCGGTGTAGGCGGCGATGGTGGGGAAGGCGAAGTAGGAGGCGTAGGACGCGATGTTGACGATCGAACCGGATTTATTCGGCATCATCGCCTTGACCGCTTCCCGGCTATGCAGAAATGCAGCCGTGGCATTGACCGCCTGAATGCGCTCCCAGTCTTCGCGAGTCATGTCGATGACCAGTTTGTTGATGATGATGCCGGCGTTATTGACCAGGATGTCCAGTCGACCAAATTGCTCGACGGCCAATGCGACCGCGCGTTCGGCGGCCCCGTCCCGAGTGATGTCGGCTACCAGTGGTACCAGCCCGGGGCGAGCCAGCGCCTCTACCTCAGGGCTGATATCTTCGGCGATGACCTTGGCGCCGCGGGCATGCAGCAGTAGTGCGATGGCCTTGCCGATGCCACTGGCCGCGCCAGTGATCAGAGCCACTTTACCGGCCACTTCGTTTGGTGTGCTGTGCTTGATATCGGTCATGATGTTCTCCAGCGTTTTGATCGAGTAGGGATTGGCCGGGTCGGCGCCCGCAAGGCGCTGTCATCGGCGACGGGCCTACTGTCTCGCAGCGGGGCGAGGTCGGCTTTCGGGAGATTGCCCCGGCTGTCGGGGTTTTGCGCTGAATCTCAGCAAAAGGACATGTTCATGACCAATACCGGGCGAACGGCGTTGCAACAGCGGTCTACTTCCCCCAAGGAGTTGCGTATCACAGGGCAGTCGATGGGAGACTACCTGCCGGGCGAGCCGCAGGCGTTGCCAGCGTGTCCGGAAATCAAGGACATCGTGATCCGGTTTTTTACCCATGGCAGCGTGATTGAACCCATTCTCGTACCTGCGGTGGTGGAACCGCTGCTCGTCCTGGTTCTGGCGGGGTCGGCGAGGGTGGAGGAGCGCGTGCCGGGCGGCGAGTGGGAAGCGGCGGAGGTCAGCGCTGGCGATTTTTTCCTCACCAGTTCCGACGAGCCTTATGAGATGCGCTGGCAGACTCAAGGGGCCGACACCTTTGAAGTGATGCACCTTTATCTGGGGCTGCCGCTGATCGAGCACGCGTCGCGTGAGTTGTTGGGGGATTACGGGGGAGCTGTGCGTTTGCGTGATATTTCCGGGGCACGCGACGCGCGCGTCGCGTTTGTCATGGAGCAGTTGCGCACCGAACTGGTTCTGGAGCGCTCGCCCAGCGCTCTGTTTGCCCGCTCGCTGGCACAGGCGCTGGCCGTACATCTGGTGCGCAGCTATCGCGCCGAGGCCCGAGGCGGACGTCGGAGCAACGCTTTGCAAGCCTACAAGCTGCGCAAAGTCACTGACGCCATGAGTGCGGATCTGGGCGCTGAATTCAGTCTGGCAAAGCTGGCCAGACTGGCCGAGCTGAGCGAGTACCACTTCAGCCGTCTGTTCAAGCGTGCGACGGGTTTTTCGCCTTCGCAGTACTTCATCCGCTTGCGCATGATTCGCGCGCGGCAGCTGTTGCTCGAGACCGGGCGCAGTGTCATCGACGTCGGCCTGGAGGTCGGCTATTCAAGCCCCAGTCACTTCTCTCAGGTATTTCGTCGCGAGGTGGGCGTAACGCCCAGCGAGTTCCGTGGGGCTTGAGCATCGCTGCTTTATCTGTTTTGCAGATTGATGCACACCGACACGAATAGGCAAAAGTTGCGCAGGTTTCGGCACGCGCCGAGCAGGCATGTGCCCTTAATCTTTTCGACGTACCCCGCAGCAGCGCCCGCAACTTCAGCGGTCGCTGCTGAACTTCAATGCTGAGAGCAGGAGCTACGGATATGTCGAACATTCACAACAAAGTCGTGCTGATTACCGGTGCAAGCAGTGGTATTGGCGAAGCGGCGGCCAGGCTGATCGCCAGCAAAGGTGCCCATGTGGTACTCGGTGCCCGCCGTACAGAGCGTCTGGACCAACTGGTCAGCGAGATCCGGGCCGAGGGTGGCTCGGCCAGGGCCCGCGCACTGGATGTCACCGATCTGCAATCCATGCAGGCGTTCGTGACGTTCGCCAAGGCGCAACATGGCAAGGTCGACGTGATCATCAATAACGCGGGCGTGATGCCGCTGTCTCCCCTGGCCTCGCTGAAAGTCAATGAGTGGAACCAGATGCTCGATGTCAACGTGCGCGGGGTGCTGCATGGTATCGCTGCGGTCTTGCCGGACATGCGGGCGCAAGGGTACGGGCAGGTTATCAATATCTCGTCGATTGGCGGTCTTGCGGTCTCTCCAACCGCCGCGGTGTACTGCGCGACCAAATTCGCCGTCCGCGCCATCTCGGATGGTTTGCGCCAGGAAACGGACAAGATCCGCGTCACGGTGGTGTGCCCGGGTGTCGTCGAGTCGGAACTGGCCGATACGATTTCCGATGAGGTGGCACGCGAGGCAATGAAAGCCTTCCGGCGTGTGGCGCTCAACGCCGACGCCATTGCACGAGCACTCGCTTATGCCATCGAACAGCCCGACGATGTTGATGTAAGTGAGATTGTGGTACGTCCGACGGCCAGCCCGCACTGAGCCATCCTGGAAGGCAATCGCTCTCAGGCCCAAAGCAGTCGTGCATCAACGGCTGCTTTGGGCCGCTTCATTTTCGAGGCCGCAACGAAAACCATCTGTCGCGCCGTCAGTCGCCGCCGCTGAACACTCCAGAACCGCAGCCCTCTACCGACTTACAAGTCACCCGGGGGTAATGACCATGAGCGACATTCGCAAAGAGCAGGCGTTGGCCGCCTGGCGAAAATTACTGGAAGAGCCAGCGATCCGTATGGACGCCGAGGATCAATACGACGAGTTGCTGAAAATGGCCGACACCATGGAGCAGGAAGGGCTGATTACAGCAACAGAATGGCGCCAGTTGGTGCGCAAGGCCGGTGCGAGGTTCGCCCAGGCCACCGAGGGGCTTTCGGGCGGAACCTGAGAATTTGGCGGGGCAGGGCGCAGAGCGACGGTGCCGCATTGACAGCGGCAACTGTTGTTAATGGGAATCTGTATTAATTGCGAATAATTTTGTATAGCATGCGCGGGAGTTTTTTGGCGGATTCACCCCCTGCATTGGCCTATTCGTAAAGGTTTCCCTCTCCATGCGTCGAACCCTGCTTTCCATTTGTGTGCTGCAAGCATTGTCGCCTGCCTCATGGGCTGATCAAACGGGGGCATCACCCTCAACGCTGGAGCTGGACGCTACCGATGTCATCGGTACGGCGAATTACGAAAGGGCGGACGGCCCGGTGCAGGGTTATCGCGCGACGCGCTCGGCCAGCGCCACGCGTACCGACACCTCGATCCATGAAACTGCGCAATCGATCAGTGTGGTCTCGAAGGATGCGGTCGAAGATCTGGGCGCCACCCGATTGCAGGACGCGCTGGACTACGCCGGCGGCGTGGGGCGGGCGAACAATTTTGGTGGTCAGGGCCTGACCACGTTTACCGTGCGTGGCTTCACCACCGGCGAGTTCTATCGCAACGGTTTCCCGATCAACCGCGGCTATCCGAACATGCCGGATGCCAACACAATCGAACGCCTCGAAGTGCTGCGCGGCCCGGCCACCATGCTCTACGGTCGAGGTGATCCTGGCGGCACCTTCAACGTGGTGTCCAAGCAGCCGTTGCCTGAAAGCAGCGTCACCCTGGGCAGCCAACTCAATGATCAGGGCATGAAACGCGGCACGCTGGACGCTTCCGGCCCGCTCGACGAAGAAGGGCGTCTGGCCTATCGCTTGAACGTTGTGGGCGAGGGCGGCGACACCTTCCGCGATCATGTCGAAACCGAGCGCTACGGCATCGCACCGGTGCTCACCTGGCAGGCAAGCGACGCGACCAAGCTGATTTTCGAAGGCGATTTCATGCGCAACAGCGCGCCTCTGGATCGCGGCCTTACCCGTTACGCGAAGCAGACCGGAACCGCCTCGCGCGACAGTTTTTTCGGCGAAAAAGACGCTGGCAAACTGCATAACGACAACAACATGGCGCAACTGCGTTTCGAGCACATGCTCAATGACGACTGGACGCTGGGCGGCGGGTTCCAGTGGCTCGACGGTTCGCTCAAGGGCAACGCAATCGAGGCCAATGGCATTGCCGATGACGGCCGCACTTTGGGGCGCCATTTCAACTATCGCAAGCTGGAGTGGACCGACAAGGATACCCAGCTCAACCTGACCGGGCATTTCGATACCGCGGGTTTGCAGCACACGTTGCTCACCGGCATCGAGTACGAGGATTACGACTACAAGTCGATCATCCAGCGCTCCAGCGGCGCTGTCGGTGCGTACCCGATCGACATCTTCGACCCGGTCTACGGCCAGCCGCGCCCGGCGCTCACCCGCACGCCGACGCACGACAAGGAAAACCTCAAGACGTATGCCGCGTTCGTGCAGGATCAGGTGGCGTTGACCGATAAACTCAAGGTGTTGGCCGGGGCGCGTTTCGAGCGCTTCGAACATGACTACGAAACTTACGTGCCCGGTGGCAAGAGCTGGCAGGCCAGTGACAACGCGGTGACTCCGCGCATCGGCGTGACCTATGACCTGACCGAGACATTGGCGATCTATGCCGATACGGCGCGCTCTTTCAAGCCGAACACCGGCGCCAGTCGCCAGGGCGGAGGGTTCGAGCCGGAGAAGGGCAAGTCCTATGAAATGGGGATCAAGTGGGAAGCGCTGGATCAGCAGTTGAGCGTCGACGCGGCGATCTATCAGATCGAAAAACGTAACGTGCTGACCACCGACCCGGTTGACTCGACCTTCAGCGTTGCGGCCGGCGAGGTGCGCAGCCGTGGATTCGACGTCAACGTGGCCGGCAACCTGACGCCCGAATGGCGGGTGATTGGCGGTTACGCCTATGTCGATGCCGAGGTAACCAAGGACAACGTGCTGCGCTCTGGCACGCGGCTGATGAACATCCCGAAGAACAGCTTCAGCCTGCTGAACATGTATGAGTTCCAGGACGGCACCTTCAAGGGACTGGGCCTGGGCACTGGCCTCAAGTACGTCGACGAGCGCGCCGGCCAAACCGCCAACACCGCGTTTTCGATGGGCAGCTATACCGTTGTCGACTTGCTCAGCTTCTACAAGATCAATGACAAGGTGCGGCTCAATCTCGACGTGAAAAACCTCTTTGACCGTGATTATGAAGAGGGCGCATTCGGCAACGTCTATGCCTACCCGGGGGCGCCGCGAACCGTGCAGGTCGGCGTTTCCTACACCTTGTAGCAGGGTGGAGCAAAATTCTCACAGGCCACAAATGAAACAGCCCTGAATATTCAGGGCTGTTTCTTGATTATCCGATAACGCTTGAAACGTTCTTGCTGTAGCCGCTGCCGGCCTCCGTCAGATTCGCGTAAAAGATACAGCCGATCAGTCTCGCGAACAGGCCTAACGTATCCGCCAGATCCGGGTCGTCGAAAATCACCGCCCTGGAGTCCAACGCACACAGCGCGCCCCAAAGTTGTCCGTCAGGAAGGAAAATGGGCGCGCCTGCGTAGCTTTCAATCAAATATTGCTTCACCACGGGGCGTGTGGAAAATCTGCCGTCGCGACTTATCTGCGGTACGAAAAGCACCTGAGGGTCTCTGCGAAACTCACTGCACAGCGTGGTTTCCAATTCCAGCGTGTCGCCGGTGTTGATCCCAAGCTCGATAGGATCGTAGGCGGAACAGACGATCCAGTCCGTTTCGGTGAATTTCGCGATCGCCGCGAACCGCGTCCCGGTCATGCGTGTAACAAGCTGCAGAATATTGGTTGTAGCTTCAATTTCAGCGATAGAGGAACGTTCCTCTGCGCTTAGCAACGCTCTGTCAATAGTGTCACTGAGGGGCATGCATTGTTCTCCGGTCATGATTTTTTAAGTTGGCGACTGCTAAACGCTTTTGAAACTGCTCATTTTGATACTAAACAAAATGGATTCGTTCACATCAAAGGTTCCTGATGGCTGCAATAGCGAAGCGTCATTGGCGTGTGGCTTGAGGCGCCGTTATCGGCGGCGTAGCCTTGATCTCATAAATGTTGGATGTCGCATTGAATGAAAGGTGAGGAAAGTGGAAGGCGTAGTGTTGAGCGAAAAGATGCAACGTGAAGCTGATCGGCTCCTGGCGCAGATTGTCCGGGCAGACTCGATGATCATCGCCGTGAAGGCGGGGGCTCGTGCGGATGGCTTCGTGCTTGGGCTGGAAACCAGCGAGGTTCTGCGTGCCGGCGATGCTGAAAAGCTGTACGTCATTTTTGAAGCGGCTTTGGTCGAGCGGCTGAAAACGCTTTCTCGCAGTTGAGCTGCAGAACATTTATCCGCTTGAACTAACGATTGACCGGTAAGTCAGGGTAGTTATCTGCCACTCTGATTTTGAGGTTATTAATGCGCAATTACACCATCGAGTACCTGTTCAACGGCGAGTCCCGTACGCATCAACTCGCGTTGCAGCAGTCGAAGCTCTCCATTCACGACGCTGCCATGCATCTGCTGGAACTGCATTTTGGGGATGCTGAGAACAGTCTGATCATGCCAACAGCTGACTCGACTGCTGAAGAGATACTGGAGCAGGCCAGTCTGGTGGGTATTACGCAAATCGACGTGAAGGATGCAGGCGCTGACTGATTTGTGGATTCGGCCTTGAGTCCGCGCCGCCATCCCGCTCATCCAGAATGCATAAAACAGAGTGAACTCGCGGTGGCGGAGTCCTTCCGAATTTGAAGAGACAGTTCTTCAATTCCATCGTCAGAGGATTGCACCATGCGAGCAATGACCTACCACGGCGCTCACGATGTACGCGTCGAAACCGTGCCGGACCCGATCCTTGAAGCACCGGACGACATCATTCTGCGAGTGACTGCCACAGCCATCTGCGGCTCGGATCTGCACCTGTATCGGGGCAAGATACCGACGGTCGAACACGGCGATATCTTTGGTCATGAGTTCATGGGCATTGTCGAGGAAACAGGTTCGGCAGTGACCGCGGTGCAGCGCGGCGATCGAGTGGTGATTCCGTTCGTGATTGCCTGCGGCGACTGTTTCTTCTGCCAGCAGGCCCTGTACGCGGCCTGTGAGACAACCAATGCAGGACCGGGCGCGGCGATGAATAAAAAGCGCATACCGCCGCCGGCTGCGCTGTTCGGTTTCAGCCGCATGTACGGCGGAATTCCGGGCGGCCAGGCCGAATTGGTGAGGGTGCCGAAAGCCAATACCGGGCCGTTCAAGGTGCCGGGAACACTGGCGGACGAGAAGGTCTTGTTCCTTTCCGACATTCTGCCGACCGCATGGCAGGCGGTGATCAATTCGGGCGTTGGCCAGGGTTCGAGTCTGGCGATCTATGGCGCCGGGCCGGTCGGACTGCTCAGTGCGGCGTGCGCTCGCATGCTCGGCGTCGAGCGCATCTTCATGGTTGATCACCACGCTTACCGACTGGCCTATGCGCAACGCACCTACGGTGTCATTCCGATCAATTTCGATGAGGACGACGACCCGGCCGATACTATCATCAGCCAGACACCCGGCAACCGTGGGGTGGATGGCGTGATTGATGCGGTGGGCTTCGAGGCCAAAGGCAGCACTACCGAAACGGTGCTGGCCACGCTCAAACTCGAAGGCAGCAGCGGCAAGGCACTGCGTCAGTGCATCGCGGCGGTTCGCCGCGGCGGCTCGGTCAGTGTGCCGGGGGTGTACGCGGGGTTTATCCATGGATTCCTGTTCGGTGACGCTTTCGACAAGGGCCTGACTTTCAAGATGGGGCAGACCCATGTGCAGCGTTATCTGCCGGAACTGCTGGGGCATATCGAAACCGGGCGCCTGCAACCGGACGCAATCATCAGTCATCGACTCTCGCTCGAGCAGGCGGCCGAGGGCTACAAGATCTTCGACAAAAAACAGGAAGACTGCCGCAAGGTCATCCTGACGCCGGGCGGCAGTGCTGTGCCGCTGGCCGAGGTGGACGGGACAGCACCGCTGGTGCCGGCCGTCTGAGCAAGCAGACCTGTGCCGAGAGCCCTCGCCACAGAATCATTTAGCGGGAGACGATCATGAAAACAATCTGTGCCTGCCTGGGGCTTTGCTCAATGTTGCTGTTGCAGGGCTGTTTTGAAGGTTCGAATGATGCGCCGAACAAGGATGGCGACAAAAGCAAGGCGTCGCTGCAGATCCAGAAAGACAAAGCGGCCGATTCAGATAAGTGATTGAGGGTGCGGACGTGCGCGCGAAACTGAACTGCATTCGCGTGTGGAGCATCGCGTCCAGTGGCGGTTGGCCAGGCATCTTGTTCTGGGTAACGCTGATGCTGGTTACCGGCCTGCTGCTGATCAGCGGGTACAGCGCACTGGTCGACGCTGACAAGGAAAATCTGCGTCTGGCTGCATTGGGTGGCCTGTCAGGCTTCGGGGCGACCGCATTAGGTGCTTTGGTGGCGATCATCCTGCGCGATATCGCTTCACGCACCCAGGACATTATGCTGGGGTTCGCGGCCGGCATGATGCTGGCCGCCAGTTCTTTCTCGCTGATTATGCCCGGAATCGAGGCTGCCCAAACGCTGTGTGGCAACCCGCTGCTGGCCGCCGCTGTGGTCGTGTGTGGATTGGCCCTGGGCGTTGCCCTGATGGTCGGACTGGATCGCTTTGTACCCCATGAGCATCAGCAGATCGGCAGGCGTGGGCCCGACGCTCAACGCATCAATCGCGTCTGGCTCTTCGTCCTGGCGATTACTCTGCACAACTTGCCGGAAGGCATGGCCATCGGCGTCAGTTTTGCGGACGGCGACATGAAAGTGGGCCTGCCGTTAACGACCGCCATCGCGATACAGGACATCCCCGAAGGACTCGCGGTTGCTCTGGCTTTGCGCGTCACCGGGATCTCGGCCTGGCGGGCGGCACTGTTCGCCATTGGCTCCGGTTTGATGGAACCGCTGGGTGCAGTGGTTGGACTGGGTGTGTCGAGTGGCTTCGCCCTGGGCTATCCGATTGCGCTGGGTCTGGCTGCGGGAGCCATGATCTTTGTGGTGTCGCACGAAGTCATCCCCGAGACCCATCGTAATGGTCACGAGACCCCGGCGACCCTCGGCTTGATGCTCGGCTTTGGCGTGATGATGTTCCTGGATACCGCTTTGGGTTGATGGAAGTCTCACTATGGCACGCTGATCGCGATGGCCAAGCACCTGAAACTCAAGGATGCCGCAACGTTGCTGCAGGCACCGCTTGCAGAAGAAAAGGGCGCGGATGGAAAACTGACGAAAATCGCCGAGCAAGGCGATAACCAGGCGGCGACGCTTGAGAAGTGACCAGACGTTGCAGCGTGCCTGTAAGCGCCACGGCGATCGAGTACGCCGTGGCGATTCAGGACAAGCCTTCGCCTGTGGTGTATGAATCCCACCCCTGACCGTCTTCTGCGGAGCACAACAAGGGTAAATATCATCCCTTGCGTGGGCGTTACGCTGCCGGGCAGGAGGCGGAATGCTCAGACTCAAAAGCGTACTTGTCTCGTTAAAGCGCGCGACCACCATCAACGATAATTTCCGTTCCCACCGTCCAGCGAGATTCGTCCGACGCGAGATACAGCACCGCCTTGGCTACTTCTCCAGGCGTGCCAAAACGGCCAAATGGGATAGTCGCGACAATCTCCTTATTGACCTGCTCGCGGTAGGCATCGGGTATACCCGCCTTGTCATACAGTGGCGTGTCGATCGGACCAGGGCTGACCGCATTGACTCGAATACCACGCGGTAGAAGCTCACCAGAGAGCGTTTTCGACATGTTCAGGAAGGCAGCCTTGGTTGCAGCATAAACAGATGAATTCGCGGCGCCCAAGTGCGCACTTATCGAGGTGTTAAGAACCACCGATGCAGGATTGGAGAAGGTCGGCAGCAGCGCTTGCAGAAGGAAGTAAGGGCCTTTGACATTGATGTCGAAGGAGCGATCAAACATCTCCTCGTTCCAGTCTTCGATTGGCCTCCAGACGGATACGCCAGCATTGAGGAAGGCAACGTCCAGTTGCCCGTAATGAGACTGAACGGCCTGCGCCAACTCCTTCTGGGCTGCGACGCTGGCTGAGTCGGCGCGCAACACCAGGACTTCGCTACCTAAAATAGCTTGAGCATTTGCCATGGACTCAGGGTTGACACCGGTGACGATCACACGTGCGCCTTCGGGGAGAAACTGCTTGGCGGTCTCCAGACCGATACCGCTTGTACCGCCAGTGATGAGGGTGCGCTTGCCTTGTAAACGGGACATCTGAATTTCCTCTTTTTTTGGGCCGCCAAACGGACGACTGGCCCTCTGAGAGCAACTATGTATTCATGCCGACGCGCTGATAAGATGGGCAAATAGAATAGATCTCATGCGAAATCAGCATGAATAGGGGCGTGATGGACCGGTTGTTACTGATGAGCTGTTTTGTACGGGCTGTCGAGACAGGCAGTTTTTCTGCTGCGGGACGTGATCTCGGACTAGGGCAACCGAGCGTCAGTCGTTACGTCGCTGCGCTTGAAGACCATTTGCAAACCAGGCTGCTTCACCGATCCACACGAAAGCTGATGCTCACGCCCGAGGGTGAACGGTACTACGCAGATGCGCGGCGTATCCTGGACTCAGTCGAACAATCAGAGTCCTCGCTAAGAGGAAACGTAGCGCCATCCGGGTTACTGCGCGTCGCTTGCCCGACCGCATTGGCTCACACCTTCATCGTACCGCACGTCGCAAGTTTTCTAGGGCGCTACCCCGAACTGTCACTCGATCTTCAAATCAATGATCGCTACGTCAATTTGGTCGACGAGGGGGTAGAACTCGCGATTCGTATTGGTCACCTGGAAGACAGTGCAATGCGAGCCCGGCCACTGGCATGGTTCGAGCGAGTGTGCGTTGCCAGCCGCGCGTACCTGGAGAAACGAGGCACTCCCTCTTCGCCAGACGACCTGAAGGAACACGACTGCCTCATTTATACCCTCCTGTCCACTGGAACCAACTGGCGGTTCAAGGACACTGATGTGCCGATCTCCGGACGACTGCGTGTCAACTCGCCTGAGGCGATCCGTGAGTACGTCAATGCAGGGTTGGGCATCGCGCAGGGGCCGCAATGGCTTTATGAGGAAGGGCTGAAGAGTGGCAATCTTCAATTGCTGCTTAACGAATACGTGGCGCCGCCGGTACCGATCCAGATTGTCTACCTGGCTAATCGGCTGCTCCCCCAGCGAGCCATCGTTTTCATGGATTTTATCGCGGATATTTTTGCTCAATTCCATGAGCGCCCTGACTAGCCTTTTAGCTCGCGGTCAGTGTGCGAGCGGAGAAGAGGACACTGGCACACGTGTGTCGGTTTCCGTTGGCAATGGGAATGGAGTGCGTCCGAGCCGATTGCTGCCTGTCGCGAAGGGCTGCAAACGGCTAGAAGCAGCCGTTCGATCAACGCTTTTTACCAGGTAAAAACGGAAAATTGCTCAATCTGTAAAAGCTAGCCTGCAAGGGCAGCCATTATTTCCTGGACCACCGGCTTCGTGTACTTCTCACTGGGGTCAGTCTCCGGTGGATCGTTACTGCGGATCCATTCACCTTGGTCGAACGCCTGGTAAAGCGAGAACGCGGGCTGAGGCATGTCGTCAGTCATGCCCACTTCAACCACGGCATTTATGATCCCATTCATAACACCGTCGCAAAAACAATAGATCAAGGATCCTTGTAGATAGCCCTCCGCAACGGCAATGGACAATTCGTTCAGCACATCTTGCGGTGCAACATCGAACTTTTCGCAAGTGGCTGCAAGATCGCTCAGCTTTAAACCGTATGAATCGGCTTTCACCGAAAGCTCCATGAGTACGTTGTGCGGTAAAACCTTGATCATGAGTTTATTCCGACCAGTTGCAAAGACAGTGAATCAGGATGGAACACATACCGAGAGGCAGAAATTTTCGTAAACGCCAGAAACGACAAAGCCCTGAATAATCAGGGCTTTGTCGTATCAAATATGGCGGAGGCGATGGGATTCGAACTCATGGACCTGTTACAGTCGACGGTTTTCAAGACCGTTGCCTTAAACCACTCGGCCACACCTCCGTTTGCGTTGCGGGCGCCATAATACCTGAATGAAACACACTGTCAAACTCTGTGCATGGCTTGTTACAGAGCGTCTGTTATGATCTTTGCCACTGAACGTTTCAAACCAACAGGAGTGTCGCCATGCGCGAACAGGATTACGCAGTTCACAACAGCGTGCAGGCTGAGCAGCTAGAGGTTAGCCGCGTCCTGCGCAACACTTACGGTCTACTGGCGCTCACCCTCGCATTCAGCGGTGTGATGGCTTTCGTGGCCCAGCAGATGCGCGTCGGCTATCCGAACATTTTCGTGGTGCTGATCGGTTTCTACGGGCTGTTCTTCCTCACCAACAAACTCCGTGATTCCGCGTGGGGCCTGGTGTCCGCCTTTGCGCTGACCGGTTTCATGGGTTTCCTGCTCGGCCCGATCCTCAACCGTTACCTGGGCATGCAGGGCGGCGCAGAAGTGGTCAGTTCGGCATTCGCCATGACCGCGCTGGTGTTCGGTGGTCTGTCGGCCTACGTGCTGATCACCCGCAAGGACATGAGCTTCCTCGGTGGTTTCATCACCGCCGGTTTCTTCGTGTTGCTGGGTGCAACGCTGGCGAGCATGTTCTTCCAGATCAGCGGCCTGCAACTGGCGATCAGCGCCGGTTTCGTGCTGTTCTCGTCGGTGTGCATTCTGTTCCAGACCAGCGCGATCATCCACGGTGGCGAGCGCAACTACATCATGGCAACCATCAGCCTGTATGTATCGATCTACAACCTGTTCATCAGCTTGTTGCAGATCTTCGGCATCATGAGCCGCGACGACTGATCGCTGTTTGTGAATCAACAAAAAACCCGCTTCGGCGGGTTTTTTGTTGTCTGCGAAAAGCGGATCAGTTGATCACGATGCTGCCATCGGCCTGTTGCTTGTAAATCGTGTAGGGCAGCAGAAACGTATCCAGCACACCCGAAACTGCTGCATCGACCACCAGGCCAAGGGAGGCGTTGTTGTAATTGAACGCGTCGACGTCATCCGGCTTTTCGGCGTGCAGCATGCAGAAGTCGTAGGTTGCACCGCTGTAAATGCGCGGAACAGCGCCGCAGTAGCTCTTCTTGGTCTTCAGCTGGTCCACAGAAGCCTTGTCGCTGAGCACGACGGTCTGCACCGTCCCGCACCCGCTGAGCATCAACACTGTCAGCATCACTGCCTGAATTCTCATTACCGCCCAATCCTTTCGCCGGGAAAACCTCAATCTACGCCGCGCAGGCGCAAAAAGCACTCACGCCATCGGCGGTAACCGGCGCTTGACCGGGGTTTTCTTGACGATCGCGGTGTTGGTTTCGGCCAGCGTATTGAGGCGGTCGAGCAGGGTGTCCAGCTGTTCCATCGAACGCACATGCAATCGGGCGATGAAGCAATCTTCCCCGGTGACCTTGTCGCACTCGGTGAACTCCGGGATCGACATGATTTGCCGCTCCACCTCCTGCAATTGCCCCGGCAGTGGTCGCACCCGGACGATCGCCTGGAGCTGATAGCCGAAGCATTTGGGGTCGATCTCGACGGTATAGCCCTTGAGCACGCCGCGCTCCTCCAGGCGGCGCAGGCGTTCGGCCACGCTGGGTGAGGACAGGCCGCTGATTTGCGCCAATGCCTTGAGCGAGCGACGCGAGTCGTCCATCAAGGCGCTGATGAGGATCTGGTCGATATCGTCGGTCATGGGGCAACTCCGGTATTAGGCATTTAAGGGAAACCACCCACGATAAAAAAGGCAGAAATCGAGTTTAGCCTGCTTTTTGCGCTGGAGGCGCTCGTGGTCGGCTTGGCATACTTTTGCCACGCCTTCGTCAAACGCTTAGGGAGATCGATGATGGACAACACAATCCGCCGTGGTTCATTGGAAATGACCGCCGCCATGCTGATTTCCGGGACCATCGGCTGGTTCGTGCTGGTGTCCGGGCAACCGGTGCTGGATGTGGTGTTCTGGCGTTGCGTGTTCGGCGCCGGCGCCTTGCTGCTGATATGCGCGGCGTTCGGCTTCTTGCGTCCGGGCATTCTGACCCGCACCACGTTCCTGCTCGCGGTGCTCAGTGGGGTGGCGATTGTCGGCAACTGGGTGTTGTTGTTCGGCTCCTATTCCCGGGCCTCGATCGCCATCGGCACGGCGGTCTACAACGTGCAGCCGTTCATGCTGGTCGGTTTGGCGGCGCTGTTTCTCGGCGAGAAAATCACCTTGCAAAAGCTGTTCTGGCTGGCGATTTCCTTTCTCGGCATGCTGGCGATCGTCAGTGCCCATGGCGGGCAGGGCGAGGGCGGTAGCGAATATTTGCTGGGGATTGCGCTGGCGTTGGGGGCGGCGCTGCTCTACGCGATGGCGGCGCTGATCATCAAGCGCCTGACCGGCACGCCGCCGCATCTGATCGCGCTGATCCAGGTCTGCACCGGAGTGCTGTTGCTCGCGCCGTTCGCGCACTTCAACGGCCTGCCGCAAACCAACGGAGCCTGGGCCAGTCTGGTGACGCTGGGCATCGTCCACACCGGCTTGATGTACGTGCTGCTGTACGGCGCGATCCAGAAACTGCCGACTGCCCTGACCGGTGCGCTGTCCTTCATCTACCCGATTGCGGCGATTTTCGTCGACTGGTTCGCCTTCGGCCATCGCCTGCAGATCCTGCAGTGGATCGGGGTGGCAGCAATTCTGCTGGCCGCCGCCGGGATGCAACAGGGCTGGGGCCTGAAAGCCCGGCGCCAGCTCAAATCGGTTTGATCAGATCCTTGAACAGGCCTTTGAGCTGTTGATTGCCGGCATCCACCAGATGATTGTCGTCAAAGTACAGCGGCACGCCGTCCATGGAGCCCATGCAATTGCCGTTGGGGCACAGGTACGGCGTCGGGTCGATCACCGTCGCGTTGCAGCGGCTGGCGGCGGCTTCGATGGTTGCGATGGCGATGCGGTTGCGCTTTTCATAGGCCTGCAACGGCAAGGAAATGTCTGTGTTTTGCCGGAACAAGCGCTGATTCAGATTCAAGCCCTTGTAGACGCTGAAAGGCATCTCCGGGATCGGTTTGACGATGTACACCGGATGGTTTTCCGCGATCGAGCAGACCGTGCTGACGTACTCTTCGGTATACGCTTCGGCAAACGTAGCCTGGCGCTCGGGAAAGGAAATCCGGTAGCTGTTTTCCCGGCCCGAATCCGCATACAGCGCCGCACGGCTGAACAGCACCACCGGCACCCCGGCGTACGCGGTTTTCAGTTGTTGCAGCTTTTCCTGATTGAAGCCCCGGCACTGGCTTTCGACGGTCTTGTCGTGCATGGCGAAGTGCGCCAGGGTCGGGCAACCGCCCCGTGACCATGACAGCGCCGCTTGCGGGTTGTCCATCTGCACCGCCGCTGCGGTGGATTGCGCATGGCTGTCGCCGTACAGAATCACCGACACATCACCCGTGCCCAGTTTGCAATCCGCCGCTGCATAGGCATTCGGGTAGCACTCCTGCGGATACAGCTTGCTGGTGTATTCCGGCTGACCAAGTTCGACCAGTGCCGGGCGCCAGTCGGGGTGTTGCTTGACCAGCGACGACGTCGTTGCCGACACGGCCACCACCGCTACCGTCAGTGACGCGAACTTGATCACTGTTCGAGTAGCGCTCGTACCTTTCTTCACCTTCGATTCCACCAGGTAGAACGACAGGGTGCCGAGGGCGAACGAGGCGATGATTGCGCCGATCACGTGCGGCCAGCTGCTCAACAGCCCGCACAGGTAAAGCAGTACCACCAGCGGCCAATGCCACAGGTACACCGAGTAGGAAATGCTGCCGACAAATTGCAGCGCAGGATTGCCGCTGAACATCGACCGGGTGTTGGCGTGAATCACCAGCATCGTCCCCAGCACCGGCACCAGTGCCAGGTAGCCCGGCCACAGATCCGCCTCAGAAAAAACCAGCACGCTGACGGCAATCGCCAGCAGACCGAGCCCTTCGCAAATCGCGCCGCCGCGCTGGCTCAATCGTAGTGGAAACAGAAAAACCAGGCCGCCAGCGATCATTTCCCAGGCGCGGGTGGGCAGCATGTAGAAGGCGAACGTCGGGTTGACGCGGGTCACGACGATGGACGCCAGCAGCGAAATCAGCGCCACGGCCAGCAAGGCAAAGCGAGTTTTATCGGTGCCGAAGAACCGGTGCAGCCCCATGATCAGCACGGGGTAAAGCAGGTAGAACTGCCATTCGACCGACAGCGACCAGGTATGCAGCAACCAGTTTTCATGCAGCGGCGCCGCGAAGTAATTGCCGCTTTGGGCAAAGCTGAAGTTCGAGCTGAACAGCAGACTGCTCTTGATCGTACGGATGGTTTCGCGCAAGTCATCCAGCGGCAGATAAAAGTAGCCGAAGATCAGCAGCGCAACGCACAGGACCAGCAGGGCGGGAATGATGCGGCGGGCGCGGGAGGCGTAGAAACCGAGGAGGGAAAAGTTCTGCTGCTGCACGCCATTGACGATGATGCCGGTCATCAGGAAGCCGGAGATGACGAAGAACACGTCTACGCCGACAAACCCGCCCTCGAACCCTGGCACCTTGAAATGAAACAGCACGACCGAGAGCACGGCCAGTGCCCGCAAGGCGTTGATACTCTTCCTGAATTGCATTTATGCGTCCATGTCACATCCATTGTGCGGCGCATTGTAGTGATGATGTCGGCTTTGTTACATGGATTTTTCCGCTGATTCAGATGTTCCAGCGCGGCGCCGTCATCGCCAGGCGTTGGCGCAGCTCGCCAATGTTCGCGGCCAGTTGTCGGGTCAGTAACCGGTAACCGTCCAGCGTGTTGTAGACCGGCGTGTCGAGACTGGCGTCCGGCAACTCCAGCGGGCGCTCCAGACGTTGCGTGGCGCCGGATTTCAAGGCCCGGGCCATGCCGATCAGTTGCACGCGGATCACCCGGTGCTCGGCCCGCAGTGCCGATTGCAGGTGTGCCATGGCGTCGGGGTCGTTGGCATCCGGGCGGGTGTTGCCGAGGATCTCCAGAGTGCTGACGCACATGCGCAGGTTGCGTTGAATCGCGTCCAGCTCGGTCATGGAGATTTTCACTTCCTTGGACACCGAAGGCATCAGCGAGCGCAGTTGCACCATCACTGTGGTCACCCGGCCCATCAGCTTCAGATGTTCATCGGCGCTGACCGGTTGGCCGCTGATGATCCGCCCGTACAACGTGGCGCAGTCGCGCAAGGCATCGGCCAGGTTGTAGCGCCACGAATACACGGCGTACAGCGGCAGGGCGAAGGAAAATGCCAGGGCCAGGGCGATGCCGATCAGGATGTCGACCCCGCGCCATAAGCCATCGGTGATCGGGTTGTCGCCATGCCCGGCGACAATGAATACGGTGATTGCCGAGAGCAGGGCGGTGTACCCGCCCTTGCCGATCGCGTGATAGGAGAAGAACCCGCAGACCACCGCCATGGCAAAGTAGGTCAGCCACGGCAGGCCCAGCCATGCCTGTTGCGCCACCAGCAGCAGACCGACGCCGGCACCGATCAGGGTGCCGGTGGCGCGTTCGGCGGCTTTCTTGCCGATGTTGCCGTGGTGTTGCAGGCCGCCGATCACTACCAGCATGGTCACCGAAGCCCACTCGCCGTGGGGCAGGTTGATGCCGGTGGTCAGCAGGATGGTCGCCAGCAGCCCCAGCGCTACCCGCACCGCGTGAATCAATCGGGCGTGCTGGTAGCGGCGGTACGGGTCCAGCAACGGACGCAGGATTCGCCGCAGCAGCGGTGGCAGTCGTTGGGTGCTGAAGGTGCTCAGTGCAAAGTCCTCGTCAGAAGATGTAATCGGTGGTCAGGAAGCTCGAATCGCGGCCGCGAATGATTTCGCTGATCAGGTCCTTGTTGCTGTCCTGGAACTTGGTTGCCACCAGTGTGCGGATCGAAAACACCCGCAGGGCATCGTGTACCGACAGCGTGCCTTCGGCGGAGTTCTTGCGCCCGTTGAACGGGTAGGTGTCCGGGCCGCGCTGGCACTGGGCGTTGAGGTTGATCCGCCCGACCTGGTTGGCGAAAGTGTCGACCAGTCGGCCGATCGCCACCGGGTTGGTGCCGAACAGGCTCAGTTGCTGGCCGAAGTCCGATTCCAGCACGTAATCGATCACGGTATCGAGGTGACGGTACGGCACGATCGGCACCACCGGGCCGAACTGTTCTTCGTTGTACACGCGCATCTGCGGCGTCACCGGGTACAGCACGGCGGGGTAGAAGAACGACTCGCGACTCTCGCCGCCATTCGGGTTGACCACTTGTGCGCCCTTGCTCTGCGCGTCGGCCACCAGACCGTGCAGATAGTCGACCTTGCCCGACTCCGGCAGCGGCGTCAGTGCCACGCCGCTGTCCCATGGCATGCCCGGCTTGAGGGTGGCGAGTTTGGCGTTGAATTTTTCGATGAAGGCGTCGACCACGTCCTCGTGCACAAAGAGGATCTTCAGCGCGGTGCAGCGCTGGCCGTTGAACGACAGCGAACCGGTGACCGCTTCGCTGACCGCATTATCCAGATCGACTTCCGGCAGGACGATGCCGGGGTTCTTCGCATCCAGGCCCAGCGCGGCGCGCAAGCGGTGTGGTTTCGGGTGCAGCTTTTTCAGGTCGCTGGCGGCCTTGTTGGTGCCGATGAAGGCGAAGATGTCGATCTTGCCGCTGGCCATCAGCGCGCTGACGGTTTCGCGGCCGCTGCCGTAGATCACGTTGATCACGCCGGTCGGGAAGCTGTCGCGGAACGCTTCGAGCAACGGGCGGATCAGCAACACGCCGAGCTTGGCCGGTTTGAACACCACGGTGTTGCCCATGATCAGCGCCGGAATCAGCGTGGTGAAGGTTTCGTTCAGCGGATAGTTGTAAGGCCCCATGCACAATGCCACGCCGAGCGGCACGCGACGGATCTGGCCGAGGGTGTCCTGTTCCAGTTCGAAACGGCTGGAGCGGCGGTCGAGTTCTTTCAGTGCATTGATGGTGTCGACGATGTAGTCGCAGGTGCGGTCGAACTCTTTTTCCGAGTCCTTGAGGTTCTTGCCGATCTCCCACATCAGCAGCTTGACCACGGCTTCGCGCTGCTGGCGCATCCGGCCGAGGAACGCTTCGACGTGCTGGATGCGTTCGGCCACGCGCATGGTCGGCCACAGGCCCTGACCGCGATCGTAGGCACGCACGGCGGCATCAAGGGCAGTGAGCGCGGTGTCGGCGTCGAGCAGTGGGGTGCTGCCGAGAATCACTTGTTCATCGCCGTTTTCGCCGTGCAGATACACCGGGCTGCGCACCGTGGCCAGTGGGCCGTCCCAGCGCCGCAGTTGGCCATCGACGAGGTATTCGCGTTGCTCGACCTGACCGTCGAGGCGGTATTTTTCCGGGATGTCGCTGACAGAAGGGAACAGATTGCCAAGGATGTTTGCTGTGGTCATGTCGCTACCCCGTGTTGATGTCCGTATACAGATCAAAAAGTCTTTACAGGTTATACGCCTGAATGCGCCGACATTTAAACCCGCCAATGTCACGCGAATGTCACGCAGAGATGCGGAACAGAGGGGGATCAGCAACGCCGTTTACCCTGTGGGAGCTGGCTTGCCAGCGATTAGGCCGGCACTCCCGCGACTTTCATCGGCTGACACTCCGCTATCGCTGGCAAGCCAGCTCCCACAGGTTTTGTGGTGCTGTCCGAGCCCGAGCTCAATCCTGGCTGGCCCCGTTTGCCCCCATCGTTGTCCGGCAATGCCCTCAACCCGCTGCCGTGCCTGCCTTAAGGTGTGATCACAACAAAAAGCGCTGCCACCCTCGAGGATCGTTATGCGGGCAATCCGACTCACTTTACTGCTGGCGCTGATGATGACGCTGTGCGGCTGCGACGAAAAATCCGCACCGCCGGCGACCACTCACAATGCCACACCCTCTGACCCGGCCCTGGCGCAGATCTACACCAACAGCTGCCAGCTGTGCCACGCCAACCCGGCCGCCAATGCGCCGCTGACTGGCGATCGTCAAGCCTGGGAACCACGCATCCGCCAGGGCGCCGACACGCTGCTCGACCACGCCATCAACGGCTACAACGGCATGCCGCCGATGGGCCAGTGCGTCGAGTGCACCGAAGAACAATTCCTGCAACTGATCGGCTTCATGGCCGACCAGCCCCTCCCACAATAAGGGCGTGCGCATGAGCATGGATCTGACACGGCGTCAGGTGTTGCAACGGGCAAGCATCGTCGGCGCGTTCAGTGCATTGGCGGCCAATCCCGCGCTGGGGCAGTTGCTGCGCGCCCCGCGACTGATTCCCTGGCGCAACTGGTCGGGCGGGCAGAGTTGCCTGCCGGCGGCACGGCTGGCGCCGAAGAATCTTGATGAATTGACCGCCGCGATTCGTCAGGCCCAGGGCAAGATCCGCCCGGTCGGTTCGGCGCATTCGTTCAGCGCACTGGTGCCCACCGACGGCACTTTGCTGTCGCTGAGCTACTTCACCGGGCTGCTCGACCACGATCCGAACACCCTGCAGGCCGAATTCGCCGCCGGTACGCCAATGTCGCGCATGGGCGTGCCGCTGAAGGACGTCGGCCAAGCGCTGCAGAACATGGCCGATATCGATTACCAGACTCTCGCCGGGGCAATTTCCACCTCGACCCACGGCACCGGCAAAACCTTTCAGTCGTACTCGGCGCATGTCTGCGGCCTGCAACTGGTGACGGCCAACGGCGAGGTGCTGGACTGCGACAGTCAGCGCCACCCGGAAGTGTTCAATGCCGCCCGGGTATCCCTTGGGGCACTGGGCGTGGCGACGAAAATCCGTCTGCAAAATCGCCCGGCCTACCGCCTGCGCGAACGCCAGTGGATCGCCAAGACCGAAGAGCTGCTGGAAGACCTCGACAAAAACACCCGGGAAAACCAGCACTGGGAAATGCTCGTGGTCACCCATTCCGACTACGCGCTGTCCATCGCCCTCAACGAAACCAGCGACCCGGCCACACCGCCGATCCCGCCCGAAGAGGAGGGCGGCAATGAGTTCGTGACCCTGATCGAGAAGATCGACAAATACGGCAGCGACTTCCCCGAGCTGCGCCGCACGCTGCTCAACAGCCTGCGGCATATGGCGAGTTTCGATGACCGGGTCGGCGACTCGTTCGACATCTACGCCAACGTGCGCACCGTGCGCTTCAACGAGATGGAATACTCGGTGCCCGCCGAACACGGCCCGGCCTGCCTGCGTGAAATCCTCAAGCTGATTCAGGACAAGGACCTGCGCACCTGGTTTCCCATCGAGTACCGCTACGTCAAGGCCGACGACATTCCGCTGAGCATGTTCGAGGGCCGCGACAGCTGTTCGATCTCGGTGCACCAGCATTACCAGATGGATCATCACAACTTCTTCGCCGCGGTCGAGCCGATCTTCTGGAAGTACAACGGCCGCCCGCACTGGGGCAAATTGCACACGCTCAACGCGAAGAATCTGCAACCGCTGTACCCGCGCTGGCGCGAGTTTGTCGACGTGCGTCAGGCGCTGGACCCGAGCGGACGCTTTCTCAATGCGCATCTGTCGTCGATTCTGGGGGTGAGCTGATGGCGGTCAATCGACGCAATTTTCTCCTCGGCACGTTGGGTGTCGGCGCTTTGTTAGTGGGCGTGGGCGCCTGGCTGCGACCGGGTGATCGTGGCGGCCCGTACAGTGAGTATTTCCGCGCGCTGAATAAAGAGCTGAAGGACAACGGCCCGATGCGCCCGGTGTTGTTGATCGATCTGGATCGCCTCGATCACAACATCGACGTGGTGATGCAGTCGGTCAAACGCGGCGGCAAGCAATTGCGTCTGGTGGAAAAATCCCTGCCGTCACCGGGGTTGTTGAGCTACATCGCACAACGGGCCGGGACGCAAAAACTCATGTCGTTTCACCAGCCGTTTCTCAATCACGATGCGCTCACGTTTCCGCAGTCCGACATCCTGCTCGGCAAGCCGTTGCCGGTGCGTTCAGCCGAGCTGTTCTATCAAACTCACAAAGGCCCGTTCGACCCTTCCAGGCAGTTGCAATGGCTGCTCGACGGGCCTGAGCGCTTGCAGCAATACCTCGCGCTGGCAAAGAGTTTGGGCACGCGGATGCGCATCAACATCGAACTGGATGTCGGCTTGCATCGGGGCGGGGTCAGGGATGTAAATGTGCTGGGGCAGATGCTCACGCTGATCAGCGCCAACCCGCAGCACTTGGCGTTCGCCGGGTTCATGGGCTACGACCCGTTTGTGGGCATGGGCGTGCCGGGGATACTCGGCTCACCGGAAGAACTGTTCGCCAAGGTGATGGTGATTTATCAGCGTTGCGTGGATTTCACTCGCCAGCAGTTTCCGGCGTTGTGGAACGAGAACCTGTGCCTGAACACCGCCGGCAGCCCGAGTTACCGCATCCACGAAAACGAAAAGCTGAGCACCGAGGTTTCGGTGGGCACGGCGATGCTCAAACCGACGCATTACGACCTGCCGTCGCTGGTTGACCACGTGCCGGCGACCTACATCGCCACGCCGGTGCTGAAGAGTACCGGTGCGGTGAATATTCCGGCGCTGGATGACAAGTCGACTTTGTTCTCGTGGTGGGACACCAATCAGCGCCAGACCTTTTTCATCTACGGCGGTTACTGGATGGCCGAGTTCGAATCGCCGCCGGGGTTGCAGAGCAATGGGGTGTATGGGCGCAGTTCGAATCAAGAGATGGTCAACGGCTCCCACGCCGTCGGCCTGACCATCGAGGATCAAGTGTTTCTGCGCCCGACCCAGACCGAAGCTGTCCTCCTGCAATTCGGTGATCTGCTGGCGGTGCGTGACGGCAAGATCGTCGATACCTGGCCGGTCTACACCTGACCCAAAAACACCTCAGATCCCCCTGTGGGAGCGGGCTTGCTCGCGAAGGCGTCCTGTCAGTCAGCATCTATTTGACTGGCACACCGCATTCGCGAGCAGGCTCGCTCCCACAGGGTTTTGTGTTGTCTGTCAAATCTCGATCAATTTCTGTAATGAAGCTTTTATGACAAAAGTTCGGTAGCACATAGCCAGTCCGGTCATGCCTATGTAACGCGCTTGAGGGGCCCAACGGGGCGCTTTTCACAAGCCGAGGCGGGACGCCGGGAGTGAGGCAATGGGGACTATGGAACGCTACTCGAAAGTGGGCATGCAGGAACTCGATCAGCGCCTGTCGAAGATCGTCGAGGCCGCGCGCAAGAAGCCGGTTTCGGTATATCGCTACGGCGCGCCGTGGGTCTGGATCGTCTCGCAGGATGACTGGCAGGGCGCCTTGAAAGAGGTCTCCAGCTACATTCCGCCCGGCCATTCGCTGGTGTTGCTGCGCCCGCAGATCGATGACTTGCTCAACGCCCACCAAGGCCTGCTGCACGAGCTCAATGCCGAGCCCGGCATGCTCATCCCCGCGCAAACCGTCATGCACATCCTGCTCCTGCAACTGCTGTATTCGGTGCCCAGCGAGCAGCAACTGTATGAGCAACTCAATTACAACCTGCTGTTCCGCTGGTTCGTCGGTCTTGGCCTGAACCAGAAAGTCTGGAGCTTCAACGTCCTCAGTCGCGACATCGCCACGCTGCTCAACAACCCGCGTGCGGTGCAGCTCATTCAAAAAATCATCGGCGAAGTGTTCTGCGGTGCCTTGCTGCAAATGCCCGAGTTCTCGTTGAACTTCGCGCTGCTGCACACCTGGCTCGGCAAGCACAGCGGTGCCTCGACGGTCAGCAACTGACGCAACACACAAGGCGCGCAACAGCGCCAACAGGTCATCGCGAATTCAGGGGGTAGTGTGGATCAGATTTTCACGTCACGGCTGGCGCTGTGGGGCTGGCTGCTGGTGACGGCCGGCGCGCAACCGGCATTCGCCGAAGAGGCCGCCCAAGGCGCCGCGCCGCAACGTCTGGTGGACGTCAACGAATACTTCGTGCGCGGCAACACCGTGCTCGACGCCCGGGCAATTGAAGAGGCGGTGTACCCGTTTCTCGGCCCGCAAAAAGCCATGACTGACATCGAAGGCGCCCGCGATGCCTTGCAGAAGGCTTATCAGCAGCGCGGCTACCAATCGGTGTTCGTCGAACTGCCGGAGCAAGCGGTAGCGGACGGCATCGTCTACCTGCAAGTCAGCGAAACCAAGGTCGGCCGGGTGCGTGTGGTCGGCGCCAAACACTATTCGCCGCTGGACATCCGCGACAACGTCCCGGCGCTGAAAGAGGGTGAGGTGCCGGACTTCGCCAAGGTTCAGGGCGAACTGGCGCAGCTCAATAAAACCCCGGGCCGCCAGGTCATGCCGCTGGTGCGCGAAGGTCAACGCCCCGGCACCATGGACGTCGATTTGCAGGTCGAAGATCAGAACCCGTGGAGCGCCAGCGTCGGCCTCAACAACGACTACAGCGCCGACACCGAGAAGCTGCGCGCCGTGACCAGCCTCGGCTACAACAACCTCTGGCAACTCGGCCACAGCATCAACCTGACGTACTTCACCGCACCGCAAGACACCGACAACGCCAAGGTCTGGTCGGCTTCCTACACAGCGCCGCTGAGCGAGCGCTGGAGCGTGCAGTTCTCCGGTTATCAATCCGACAGCAACGTCGCAACCATCGGCGGCAGCAACGTGCTGGGCAAGGGCCATTCCTACGGGGTGTCGGCGATCTACACGCTGCCGTCCAGCGGCAGTTGGTCGAACTCGCTGTCGGCCGGTATCGACTTCAAGGACTTCGACGAGCGCCTGACCCTGTCCGGCGAGAGCGACAAGGTGCCGCTGAAATACGCGCCGTTCACCTTCGCCTACAACGGCTTCCGCTACACCGAAAAAAGTCATCTTGGACTCGGCCTGAGCCTGGTCGCAGCCACCCGCAGCATTTTCGGTTACGGCAGCTCCGACGAAGACTTCGACTACAAACGCTACCGGGCCAACCCGAGTTTCGCCGTGCTCAAGGGCGACAGCAACTTCACCTGGACCTTCGACAACGACTGGCAGAGCGCGAGCAAAGGCGCGTTCCAATTGGCGTCGGGGCCACTGGTGTCCAACGAACAGTTTTCCGCTGGCGGCGCGACCTCGGTGCGCGGCTATCTGGCGGCCGAGCGCACCGGCGATGACGGCGTGCTGCTCAGTCAGGAGCTGCGCACCCCGTCGCTGGCGAAATACGCCGGTAGCTGGATGCAGGAATGGCGCTTCTATGCCTTTGCCGAAGGCGCGCAACTGTACCTGCGCGACGAACTGCCGGACCAGGACGCCAGTTACGCCCTGGCCAGCGTCGGCCTCGGCACCCGCGCCAGCCTCAGCAAATGGCTGTCCGGCAGCCTCGACTGGGGCTACCCGTTACTCGAAGGGCCGAACACCTCGAAGCAGGAGTCGCGCCTGCACTTCAACCTTCAAGCCACTTTCTAAAGGAGCACGTTCATGCAGCGCCTCATTCTTTCGTTGTTGATCTGCCTGGGCTTCGTGCTCCCGGCCACGGCGCAGGCCTGGTGGCAGGACGACTGGCATTACCGCAAACAGATCGCCGTCGACACCACGCCGCAGGGCGCCGGGATCAATCAGGCCCTGGGCCGCACCGCGCTGCTGGTGCGCCTGCACACCGGCAATTTCACCTTCGACGGCGTCAAGGAAGACGGCGCGGATTTGCGCTTCGTCGCCGCCGATGACAAGACCGTGCTCAACCACCAGATCGAAAGCTTCGACGCGTTGATGGGCATGGCGCTGATCTGGGTCGATGTGCCGAATGTCGAGGGCGGCCAGCGTCAGGACATCTGGATGTACTACGGCAACCAGAAGGCCCCGGCCACCGGCAACGGCCAGTTGACCTTCGATCCGAATTACACCGCGCTGTACCACTTCGACGGCGCCACCGGCACGCCGGCCAAGGACACCACCGCTTACGGCAACACCGCACAAAGCGCCACTGGCGCGGCGATTGACGGCGTGGTCGGGCGCGCCTTGCAGTTCAGCGGTCAGCCGTTGCTACTGCCGGCCAGTCCGTCGTTGCAGCACAGCGCCGGCAGTCCGTTCACCTTCAGCGCCTGGCTGCGTCTGGATCAGGCCAATGGCGAACAACTGATCCTCGCTCGCCGCGAAGGCGCCAGCAGTCTGCTGATCGGGGTCAATCAAGGTGTGCCGTTTGTGGAGATCGACGGCCAGCGCGCCGTGGCCTCTCAGCCGCTGAATCCGGGGCAATGGCAGCATGTTGCGCTGACCGCCGAAGGTTCGAAAGTCAGCCTGTACATCAACGGTCGTGAGGGCGCGACGCTGGCTCAGGCGATGCCGGCGTTCAATTCAGTGATGGCGATTGGCGGCGATCTGGCCGCAGGCCCGTACCAGCCATTCGTGGGCGCCATCGACGAACTGCGCCTGTCGAAAGTCGCGCGCCCTGCACCATTGCTGCTGGCTGATGCCACCGCGCAAGGCGCCGAGTCGAAACTGGTGGCCTACGGCGTCGACGAGGAACAGTCCGGTTTCGGCTTCGGCAGCCTCGGTTTCCTGCTCAACGCGGTACCGGTGGATGCCTGGGTGATCATCGCCGTGCTGGTGCTGATGATGTTCCAGTCGTGGATCATCATGCTGCGCAAGAACCGCACCCTCAGCCGCGTGAGCAAGGCCAACGAGGACTTCCGCGAGCAGTTCGCCAAGGTCGGTACCCGTCTGGAAATGTTCGCCGACGACGCGCAACTGGCCCAGCGTCTGCAGCACTCGCCGCTGTGGCGCCTGTACTCGGTGGCGGTCAAGGAAATCCGTACCCGCCGCGAGCAGGGCGCCGATACCTCTTCGGTGTCGGCAGCGACGATTGAAGCGATTCGCTGCTCGATGGACGGCGTGCGCACCCGCGAGAACCAGGCCCTCAGCTCGAAACTTTCGACCCTGTCCAACGCCATCGCCGGCGGCCCGTACATCGGCCTGCTCGGCACCGTGCTGGGGATCATGGTGGTGTTCCTCGGCACGGCCATGGCCGGCGACGTCAACATCAACGCCATCGCGCCCGGCATGGCTGCGGCATTGCTCGCCACGGCGATGGGCCTGTTCGTCGCGATCCCGGCGCTGTTTGGCTACAACCGCCTGATCACCCGCAACAAGGAAGTCAGCGCCGACATGCGCGTGTTCGTCGACGAGTTCATCACGCGTCTGGCGGAGATGCACGGCGAAGGCCAGTCCAGCGAAGCGGCGCATCAGCGCGGCCATCACGCCAACCACTCCGTACCGGCCTGAGGAACACTGCCATGGCGTCCGTAAATGCCTCCCACGACGATGACGAAGATGCAGCGGTGGACAGCATCAACATCACCCCGCTGGTCGACGTGCTGATGGTGGTGCTGGTGATGTTCATCCTCACCGCCACTGCGCAGGTCTCCGGGATCCAGATCAACCTGCCCAAGGCCAGCGCCTCGGTGTCGCTGTCGGAAGCCAAGACCAAGGCGATTTCGGTCAACGACGGCGGTCAGGTGTTCCTCGACGCCTACCCGGTGACCCTGGCCGAGCTGGAAGAGCGCCTGCGTATCGAGAAAGCGCAGAACCCGGACTTCCCGGTGATCGTGCGCGGCGACGCCACGGTGCAGTACCAGAAGGTCATTGAAGTGCTGGATCTGTTGCGCCGGCTCGAACTGTCTCAGGTCGGTCTGGTGACCGGCAAACCGACGCAGGGCTGAGTGATGACCGCACAACTTCCGATCGAGCCGCTGCCGGTGAAAAGGTCGCCGATGCGCTTTGTAAAGTGGGGCGCCGGGCTGCTGCTCGGCGCGCTCGCCGCGTGGTTCCTGTGGCAGTGGGCCAATGACATGAGCGGCGTGCGCCGTGAAGCTCCGAAGGTGCCGACGATCATTCCGTTGCCGCCACCGCCGCCGCCACCTCCGGAAAAACCACCGGAGCCGGAAACCCCGGTGGAAGAAAAAGTCGTCGAGCCCGAACCCACGCCCGAGCCGCAGGAGGTCAAGCCCGAGGAAGAGGCGCCGCCATCGCCGGCGGACGACCTGGCCAACCCGATGCAAATGGACGGCGATGCGCAGAGTGGCAACGACGCTTTCAACATCGGCGCCGGCAAGGGCGGCGGCATGGCCGGCGCGGGTGGCGGACGCCTGGGCACCGGCACCTACAGCCAGTTCCTCGCGTTCACTTTTCAGCGTTTGCTGCGCGAGAACCCCGACCTGCGCAACCTCGCATTTTCGCTGCAGGCCGATGTGTGGCTGAGCAGCGTCGGCGAAATCACCCGGGTCGAGCTGGTCAAGTCCAGCGGCAATCCCGAGATCGATACCCAGGTGCTGGCGGCGCTGCGTAACGCACCGCACCTGAGCGAACGGCCACCGGCCTCCATCACCTTGCCTGTGCGCCTGTCCCTGCAAGGGCGGCGTCCGGGTTAACCGAATTCATAAAGCTGTATGAAAAGGAGTTGTGTGCAGATGATTTCCAACGTGAATCGATTGTCCCTGGCGGTCGGCATGGTCATCGCGACCCTGGTCGGTCAGGCCGCGGCAGCGCCTGCGCCCTCGGAGAACGCCACGATCAATCTGATCCGCTTGCTGGTCGAGCAGGGCATTCTGAAACAGGACAAGGCTGACGCGCTGATCGCCCAGGCCCAGAACGAAGCGGCCCAGGCCAAGCAGGCAGCGGCTTCGACTGCGGTGGCGGCAGGTCCGGTCGCAGCACCGGGCGATGTGCGCGTGCAGTACGTGCCCGCCGCGGTGCGCGACCAGATCCGCGATCAGGTCAAGGCCGAAGTCATGGCCACCGCCAAGCAGGAAAACTGGGCGGCGCCCAACACTTTCCCGGACTGGGCTTCGCGCATCAGCTTCGATGGCGACATCCGCCTGCGCGATGAATCGCGCTACTACTCGGGCAGCAACAGCAACGAAATCGTCGACTTCGCCAAACTCAACAACAACGGTCCGTACGACGTGAACCCCAACAGCAGCACCAGTCTGCCGCCGTTGCTCAACACCCGTGAAGACCGCACCAACCAGTTCCGCCTGCGCGCACGGCTGGGCATGAAAGCGGTGATCTCGCCGGAATGGACCGCCGGCGTCCGCATCGGCACCGGCTCGGACAATAACCCGGTGTCGACCACGCAGAACCTCGGCGGCGGCTTCGCCAAGAAAGATATCTGGCTCGATCAGGGCTACCTGAACTGGAAGCCGACCGATGAGCTGACCCTGACCGGCGGGCGTTTCGCCAACCCGTTCATGTCCACCGACATGCTCTATTCCAACGACCTGAATTTCGACGGCGTGGCGGCGATTTTCGACCACAAGCTCAACCGCGACTGGGGTGTGTTCGGCACCGTCGGCGCGTTCCCGGTGGACTACACCAACGACACCACCACCAGCAACGGTTTCGACAAGGAAGAAAGCGACAACAAGTGGCTCTACGGCGCGCAGCTCGGCGCCAAGTGGGCGATCAACAGCAACAACCGCCTCAAAGGTGCGCTGGCCTACTACCGCTTCGACGACATTCAAGGCCAACGCTCCAGCCCTTGCGAACCTTGGGCCGGCGCCCCGGGCTGCGACACCGATGGCAGCCGTGCGGCGTTCATGCAGAAGGGCAACAGCGTATTCCTGCTGCGCGACATCACGCCGAACCCGGCCAACCCGACCACCACACCGCAGCCGCAATTTGTCGGCCTGGCGTCGGAGTTCAACCTGCTCGACCTGAACCTGGTGTGGGATGCAGATCTGCCGCAAGACTTCAAGCTGCGCAGCCAGGGCAACTACATCCACAACCTCGGTTACGACGAAGGCGACATGCGCAAGCGCTCCGAGGGGCAGATCGTCAACAACCTCAACAGCAACGGCGAGATCGAAAGCGGCGCCAATGCGTGGATGGTGCAGTTCACCCTCGGCAATGCGCTGGACCTGAAGAAGCAGGGCGACTGGAATATGTTCGCCGGCTACAAGTACATCCAGCCGGACGCCTTGCCCGACGGCTTCAACGATTCCTCGTTCCACCTCGGCGGCACCAACGCCAAGGGCTATTTCCTCGGCGGCAATTACGGTCTGGCGAAGAACGTCTACGCCACCGGCCGCTGGCTGAGCACCGAGGCGGTGTACGGCGCGCCGTTCGACATCGATGTCTTGCAGCTTGAGATCAACACGCGCTTCTAAGGCGCCGGGAGTACGGTCATGCACGCACGAGTTTTACTGTTGGGGCTGAGTTTTTTCATTGCACATGGCGCGCACGCCGAAGGCATGGAAGAGCGTCTGCGTACCCAGTTGCGCAGCACCACTCAGCAGTTGCAGGCCCTGCAGAGCCAGCAGGCTCAGGCCAGCGCCGCGCAACTGGCGGCGCAGAACGAGGCCAAGGCCGCGCAGGCGCAGATCAAGCAATTGACCGCCGAACTGGCCAAGGCCAAAGGCGTCGCCGAGCAGTTGGCCGGCCAGCAGCAGAGCCTGCACAGCCAGGCGCAAGCGCAAGTCGCCGCCAGCAGCGAACAGGTCGGCAAGTTCAAGAAGGCCTACGACGAGTTGCTGGTCATGGCCCGTGCCAAAGAGGCAGAACGGTCTAAGCTTCAAACGCAATTGGCTGAACGTGACACACAAGTGCAGCAATGTTCAGTCAAGAATCAGCAGATGTATGGCGTCGCCAAGCAGATCCTCAGCGCTTACGAAAACATTGATGTGGCCGAGGTGATGAAGATCCGCCAGCCCTTTGCGGGCAGCGCCCGGGTCAAGTTCGATGAGCTGGCTCAGGGCTTTGGCGATGAACTGTACAAGACTCAATTCGATGCGCCGCAAGCTGCGCTCTCGCACTGATAAACAAGGAAGAAGTCATGACTCAATTGATCAGCCATGTGTCCCCACAATCCCTGACCGACGTCCTGCAAGCGGCCGGTTATCGCGTCAACCAGACCGAACAGAACGGCATCGTGCAATTGCTCAGCGCCAGTCAGGGCATCGGTTATGCCGTGCGTTTCGGCAACCCGGCGGTGGAGCAGGGCAGCTACGTCGATTTCACTTTCAGCTGCGCGCTGCGGGTGCAAGGTGAGTTGCCGCAGGGCGTGGCCGAACAGTGGAACGCCACCCGGCGTTTTGCGCGGTTGTCGTTGCAGGGCGAGTTTCTGGTGATGGAAATGGACGTGGTGCTGGCGGCCGGTGTGAGCAGCGATCACCTGCGCGGCAACCTGGAATTGTGGGATCGCCTGTTGCAGGAGTTCATCGTCTACCTGCGTGATTTCAGTCAGTCTGCGCAAGCCTCGACGGCCAAAGTCGCTACCGCTGAGCAAGAGGAAGTCGCGCTGTGAAAAAGCCAGCCATGGTGATCGGCGCCGGGGCAGTGGCGCTGTTGGTGGTAGCCGTGGCGCTGGTGCTGCGACCGGGTGCTGACCCGGTCGCCGCCCAGCAATCGTCGCCGTTGGCGGCGGTTGCTGCCGGGCCGGCAGTGGCGCGGTTGGGCCAACAGCAGGTGACGCCGCAGGAATTGCAGGCGCTGCTGGGTACCGTCCCCCCGGCGACTCGCGAGCAATTGCGCGGCAACCGTGAAGCGCTGGAGCGCTGGATTCGTACGCGGTTGGCGGAGAAAGCCGTGCTGGAACAGGCCGATGCTCAGGGCTGGGCGCAGCGTCCGGACGTGGTGCGGCAAACCCGCGCGGCCACCGAGCAGATCGTGTTTCGCGATTACTTGCGCTCGGTCAGCACGGTGCCGGCGGACTACCCGAGTGCGGCCGAGTTGCAGCAGGCGTATGACGCTGGCAAGGGCAACTGGCAGACTCCGGCGTTGTACCGGGTAAGTCAGATTTTCCTCGCGGTGCCGGATGCACAAAGCCTGGAAAGCGTGCGCAAACAGGCGACCGAGCTAAGCAAGAAAGCCCAGGGCACGCCGGCGGATTTTGCCGCGCTGGCGACTCAGTATTCGCAGGACCGGCAGACTGCCGAACGTGGCGGCGACACCGGGCTGCAACCGTTGCAGCAACTGGTGCCGGAGGTGCGGGGTGCGGTGGCGAAATTGAAGGTCGGTGCGGTGTCCGATCCAGTGCAGAGCGCGGCCGGCTTCCATGTGATCAAACTCACCGAACAGCAACCGGCACGTACTGCGACACTGGATGAATTGCGCGATCAACTGACCCAAGCCTTGCGTGCGCAACGTCAGGAGCAGATTGCTCAGGCGTATCTGGACGGGATGCTCAATACCGCAACGCTGAGTATCGATGGGGCCGAGCTGAACAAAGTCCTCGAAACCAACCATTAGAGCACTGGCACACCACAAACCCTGTAGGAGTGAGCCTGCTCGCGATAGCGATGGGGCAGGCAAAGAGATGTGTGCTGTGGCGGCGCTATCGCGGGCAGGCTCACTCCTACAGGGGGTCTGCGCAATGTCTAAATACAAAGATCGACAGGGAGTCATCGATGTCATTCACCGAACCCGCAGGACGACAGGGTAGCCCCGACTATCGCTGGGCACAGGGCGAGCGCGAACCATGGCTGGCGCAAGCCGCGACCATTGATGCCGAGGTCGCGCAATATTTTCTGGTCAGTGCCCGCTGCGGCTGCTTCATGCAGGCCGCGCGCAGCCTCAACGTGCGTTCGACTTTGCTGCGCAAGCAGTTGGCGCAGCTTGAGCAGGAGCTGCAGCACTCGCTGTTCAGCTTTCAGGGCAGCGCCCTGAGCCTGACCCGCGAGGGCCAGCAACTGCAGGCGCAACTGGTGGCGCTGGCCCACGAACGCAAACTGCCGATGGTCGAGCAGCCGCTGATCCGCCTGGCGGTTGCCGAATCGATCCTGCATGACATCCTCGGTCGCGACCTGATCGCGTTGCTGCGGCGCAATGCCAGCGTGCGCCTGGAGATCATTGCGCTGGACAGCGAGTTATCCTTGCGCGCAGTAAGCGCCGACGTGGTGCTGTGGCTGGCCCACGGCGAAACCCCCAGCCCCGGCCCGACCTTCGCCACCAGTCAGCCGCAGGCCCTGGCGCGTCTGGATTACCTGCCGCACATCGCCAAACGCTATTCCCGGGTCACCGCGCGCCCGGCGAGTGCCGACGACCTCAGCGATTTCATGCTGGTGCAATGGCAGCACGACCGGCAGATCGACAGCTTCCGGCCGTGGAATGAACTGGTCGAACAACGTCTGGCGGGCGTGGTGCAGATGCAGTCTTATGAACTGATGCTGGAAATGATCCGTTGCAGCGCTTGCATTGGTTTATTGCCGGCGTACATGAGTCGTTTCGACCGGGGGCTGGTGGCGTTGCCGGGGTTGTTTGACGAGCCGATGCAGTTGCAGGCATGGCTGGCGGTCAACGCTGAATCCCGGGACGTTGCCGAAGTGCAAACCCTGGTCGAACTGATCCAGCACACCTTCAACGAACGCCAGGAATGGTTTCAGACCTGACCCGATCTTCCCGGCACCCCAAATCCCCTGTGGGAGCGGGCTTGCTCGCGAAAGCGGTCTGAAATTCAACATCTGTGTTGCCTGACACACCGCTTTCGCGAGCAAGCCCGCTCCCACATTTTGCTATTCGCCAGCCAGAGGCTCAACGGTTTAGAGTAAGCGGCCACCCATCGATCCAGGAAGGATCTGCCATGCCCGACCACAACCCCGCCATCACCCTCGAACGCTTCAACGAATCGCATATCGAGGCCGTTACCGCGCTGTACAACGATCCGGCCGTGACCCGGCAGGTGCTGCAGATGCCATTTCAGTCCACTGAAATCTGGCGTCAGCGGCTGCTGGCGGAGAACGAGCGGATGGTCAAACTGGTGGCGCTGCACCAGGGCGCGGTGGTCGGTCATCTCGGGCTGGAAAACTATTCGCGGATTCGCCGCGCTCACGCCGGCAGTGTCGGCATGGCGGTCGCCGTGGCGTGGCAGGGCAAGGGTGTCGGGTCGAAACTGCTGGCGGCGGCGCTGGACGTCGCCGACAACTGGATGAACCTGCACCGGGTCGAACTCTCGGTGTACGCCGACAACCAGGCGGCTATCAATCTCTACCGCAAGTTCGGCTTCGAGAACGAAGGCCTGTTTCGTGACTACGCCGTGCGCGACGGGCAATGGGTCGACACCCTGAGCATGGCCCGTCTGCGTCGTCGATAAGCCAAAAAATCCTGTGGGAGTCAGTTGCCCAGAGCGAACGCCACCGCCGCCTGCGCATGCAGTTCGGTGGTGTCGAGCAGCGGCAGGGCGCTGTGTTCGGGTTTGACCAGCAGACCGATTTCCGTGCAGCCGAGGATGATCGCCTGGGCGCCGCGCGCGGTCAGCGCTTCGATCACCCGTTGATAGATTTTGCGTGATTCGTCACTGATCACTCCGACGCACAGTTCGTCGTAGATGATCCGGTGCACGTCCTTGCGCTCGGCGTCGTCCGGCACCAGTACCGTCAGACCCTGCGCAATCAGGCGCTGCTTGAGAAAGTCCTGCTCCATGGTGAACGCCGTGCCGAGCAGACCGACCGTGCGCGCATCGATGGCCAATGCCGCCTGCGCCGCCGGTTCGGCGATGTGCAGAAACGGAATGCTGATCGCTGCCTGAATCTGCTGCGCGACCTTGTGCATGGTGTTGGTACACAGCACCACGCATTCGGCGCCGCCGGCCTCGAGCCTGCGCGCGGCATCCACCAGAATCGCCGCCGCATCGTCCCAGCGCCCGGCGTGCTGCGCCTGTTCGACCGGGCCGAAGTCGACGCTGTACATCAGGATTTGCGCCGAGCGCAGCGAGCCGAGGCGGTCGCGGACCTGCTGATTGATGAGTCGATAGTATTCAGCGCTGGATTCCCAGCTCATGCCGCCGATAAGGCCGATGGTGCGCATTGAAATTCCTCGAACAATGGCCCGTATTGGAAAAGTCGGGCTCCGGCCGAGTGTCCATCGGTTCAATGACGGATGCCAGTACAAAGCAACTGTACCGTTGATCCTGTTGCCAAGTGTCCCGGTGCCGGCGATCGAGGTTTAACGTACGCCGGCGCCTCGATCTGTCACTATCGACTATCGCAGGCTCACCCCGAGGAACGTACCGATGAACGACGTACAACAACTGGGCGAAATGCTTCGTCACTATGCCGAGAGTGAAGCGCACAAGAAGCAATTGTTCGAAACCCAGTCACAGGCGTGGGCCAGCCGCATCACCGAGCTGTTCGGCCATATCCAGCAATGGCTGGAACCGGTGCAGGCACCGAACCTGCTGGAGGTGAGCCGCGAGGCTTACGTCGCATTCGGGCCGAGCACGCCGGTGGAAACCTCGACCTTCAAGACTGAAAAACTGAGCATCGTGATTGCCGGCAAACCGGTGGAATTCGTGCCGGACGTGATGGGCAGCGCCGGGCAGATTTCCCTGGCGGTGATGGGGCTGACGGCGGCGCGCTACGGCAGTATTTCGCTGGTCGGGCTGCCGAACGGCGAGTGGCAATGGCGCAAGACCAATGGCCTGAAGGATCCCGACATCTTTGTGTTTGATGCGGATTTTCTCGCACAGCAGTTGCAGAGCCTGATCCCGCGCGATCGCGCCTAGATCTCCGGATTTGCACAAGTCCCCTGTAGGAGTGAGCCTGCTCGCGATAGCGGTATATCAGTCACCATACAGTTGGCTGAATGACCGCAATCGCGAGCAGGCTCACTCCTACAAAGGGGCGGTGGTGGGGTTACATCTCGAGGTTGATCCAGCCCGGTTTCGCCTCTTCCGGCGCCACGGCTTTCACGGTTTTACCGGTGGCCAACTCAACCCGCCGTGCCACCTCCGGATCATCAGCAAACGGCACCATGCTCGCATCGTCGAGGCTCTCTGAAGTCTGATGGCGCAGGCAGTACTCCACCGCCAGCCACAGAAACACCACCCCCAGCACATTCAAGAAAATATCCATCCTCTGCGGCTCCCTGCCTCAGGCGATCTGCGCCTGGCTGCGTGCCAGCGCCACGTCGGCGACCCGCACCGTGCGCCAGACGTTGTAGGCCATCAGCAGCATGCCGCTGAGGAAGAACACCCCGCCGGCAAAGCGCACGATGAACCCCGGATGACTGGCCTGCAGCGCTTCGACGAAGGAGTAGGTCAGCGTGCCGTCCTCGTTGATCGCTCGCCACATCAGGCCCTGAGTGATGCCGTTGACCCACATCGAAGCGATGTACAACACCGTGCCGATGGTCGCCAGCCAGAAGTGCAGGTTGATCAGCGGCGTGCTGTACATCTGCTCGCGGCCGAAGACTTTCGGCACCATATGGTAGGTCGCGCCGAAGGTGATCATCGCCACCCAGCCCAAGGCCCCGGCGTGAACGTGGCCGATGGTCCAGTCGGTGTAGTGGGAGAGGGCGTTGACCGTTTTGATCGCCATCATCGGGCCTTCGAAGGTCGACATGCCGTAGAACGCCAGCGACAGCACCAGGAAGCGCAAAATCGGGTCGGTGCGCAACTTATGCCAGGCGCCCGACAAGGTCATCATGCCGTTGATCATCCCGCCCCAGCTCGGCGCCAGCAGGATCAGCGACATCGCCATGCCCAGCGACTGCGCCCAGTCCGGCAGCGCGGTGTAGTGCAAGTGGTGCGGGCCGGCCCAGATGTACAGGGTGATCAGCGCCCAGAAATGCACGATCGACAACCGATACGAATAGACCGGGCGATTCACCTGTTTCGGCACGAAGTAATACATCATTCCGAGAAAGCCCGTGGTCAGGAAGAAACCCACCGCGTTATGGCCGTACCACCACTGCACCATGGCATCGGTGGCCCCGGAATACACCGGATAGGATTTGAACCAGTCCACCGGGATCGACAGGTGATTGACCACGTGCAGCATGGCGATCACCAGAATGAACGCGCCGAAGAACCAGTTGCCGACGTAGATGTGTTTGGTCTTGCGCTGCACCACGGTGGTGAAAAACACGATGGCATACGCGACCCAGACCACCGCCATCCACACCGCGCCGGAGAATTCGATCTCGGCGTATTCCTTGGTGGTGGTGTAGCCCATCGGGAGGGTGATCAGCATGATCACGATCACCGATTGCCAGCCCCAGAAGGTGAAGGCCGCGAGCTTCTCCGAATACAGGCGCACCTGGCAGGTGCGCTGCACCGCGTAGTAACTGGCGGCGAATTGCGCGCTGCCGGCGAAACCGAAAATCACCAGACTGGTGTGCAATGGCCGCAAGCGGCCGAAGGTGGTCCAGGGCAGGTCGAGGTTCATGTCCGGCCATACCAGTTGCGAGGCGATCCATACCCCCATCGCCATGCCGACGACACCCCAGAAAACCGTCGCGATAACGAATTGGCGGACGACCTTGTAGTTATACGCCTGTCCGATTGTTGCTGTGCTCATGGTCAGTTCATCCACGGTTGCAAAGTCTTGCCAGGCCACCCGGTCTGGCACGAGCTGCACTGTAGGAATACCACTGGAAACAAAACAGGCTCAGGAATCTTTCATTTGTACGGATCAGATTGAAGTGCTGCCTGCGGCGTTCTGCCGCGCCCTGATATGGTTTTTATGACTTCAGGTGAATCTGTTGCGTGCTGCGCTGCTCGTCCATAGTCGGGGAAAATCTGTAGGAGTGAGACTGGTCCCGGTTTGGGGGTGGGCGTCAAAAAAGGAGGTGGCCGGGCCACCCCCAGCGCGGGGGGGGTCACCCCCACCA